>NZ_JBSXOP010000035.1:0-11633 GCF_056859535.1 Marinobacter sp. L-46 | reverse complement strand
CGATCAAAGACTATCTGAAGACTTACAACGAAGACCCGAAGCCCTTTGAATGGCATAAATCTGCCGACCAGATTATTGAGTCAATCGCCAGATTATCAGACAAGCTCAATAAGTAAGCGGACTTTTGTTAAGGGACACTAGATAGTAACCGACTCATCACACAGGTGATTCCATGGACAAAATCCGCCGGGCCTTGCTCGGGCAGATCGCAAAGCTGACCGCCGGAGCAGCGCTGGTTCCTTTGAGCAGCATTGCTTCTGCCGGTATTAACGATCAACCCCCGCGCCGTGAAGGTGATCCCTCCAAGCGCTACGCCATGCTGATTGACTTGCGGGCGTGTATTGGCTGCCAGGCCTGTACGGTGTCTTGCCATATCGAGAACGAGGCGCCGCTGGGCAGTTTCCGTACGATTGTTTCCCAGTACGAGGTGGAGCATGAGGAAACCGGCGATATTGCCACCTTCATGCTGCCGCGCCTGTGTAACCACTGCGACAACCCGCCTTGTGTGCCGGTTTGCCCCGTAGAGGCGACCTTCCAGCGCCAGGACGGCATTGTGGTGGTGGATAACGATGTGTGCGTGGGCTGTGCCTACTGTGTGCAGGCTTGTCCGTACGATGCCCGCTTTATTAACGAACACACCCAGACTGCCGACAAGTGCACCTTCTGTGCGCACCGCCTGGACGTAGGCCTGCTGCCGGCCTGTGTGGAATCCTGTGTGGGCGGCGCGCGGATCATTGGCGACCTGAACGACCCGG
Organism: Marinobacter sp. L-46; assembly: GCF_056859535.1. Lineage (NCBI taxonomy): Bacteria > Pseudomonadati > Pseudomonadota > Gammaproteobacteria > Pseudomonadales > Marinobacteraceae > Marinobacter > Marinobacter sp. L-46. The sequence goes on along the minus strand of NZ_JBSXOP010000035.1, from coordinate 10,878 downwards.
ACAGCCAGATCAGCCGCATGATGAAAGAGCACTATGAAGACCTGATGGTACTGAAGCCGGAAATGGGCACCGCGCCCCACGTGTTCTATCTGGGCATGGAAGAGCGGTTCATGTCTCGCCCACAGGCCAAGCCGGCCATTTGGGATGTGCGTACTCAGGAAGGTGAGGAGATCGGTTATGAATTCGATGGCCATTGAGGTTCTTACCCCCCGCTATGGCATTGCCTGGTACCCCTGGGCGGTGCAGTACTTTTTCATGATTGCGGTCTCTTACTCGGCGCTGTTGCTGACGGTGCCTGGGCTGATTTTCGGTAACAAGAACTATCAGCCGCTCGCTAAGGTGGCGTTGCTGGTAACGGTTACCTGCACCCTGGTGGGGCCGGTGGCACTGCTGGCGGATTTGCACCAGCCGCTGCGGTTCTGGCACTTCTATGCCAATTTGAACACTCAGTCCTGGATGTCTATCGGCAGTCTGTTGCTGCCGCTGTATCTGGTGATTGTGCTGGCCTACGCCTGGCTGGCCTGGCGCCCGGCCATGCAGGAGCAGGCTCAGGAGCCGGGCTGGATTGGCAAGCTTTCTGGCTGGATCAGCATGGGTAGCTGGCAGGCACCACGCTGGATGCTGGTGCTGGCGGGTCTGGGTGCCCTGGCGTTTGCCTTCGGCATCATGCTGTACACCGGGGCAGAAGTGGCCATTCTGAAATCCCGCCCGCTGTGGCACACCAACTGGCTGCCGGTGATGTTTGTGCTGACTGGCCTGGTGGCGGCGGCTGGGCTGGTGGTTCTGATCAACCGCTTGATGACCGGTAACGATGAAGAGATCAACCGGCAAGGTCTGAAAGTGATCTTTGTGAGCATGGCGCTTGCGGCGGTTGTGGCGGCGCTTTGGGTATCTGAAGGCATTACCGGTTTCAGCCCGTCTGTTGAAGCCGCGTTTGAGTCTTTGCAGGGCAACGCGGAATGGCGCCTGGTGGCTATCTACGGCCTGGCCGTAGGCATTGTGCTGACCCTGGCCACCATTGCCATGCTGCGCCGCCCGGGCTGGATGACCCGTGCCTGGATTGCCGGCCTGCTGGCGGTGCACATCGGCTGGACCTTCCGCTGGATGGTGCTGATGGAAGTGCAAACCGTGGCCAAGAACACCGCAGGGTACTACCAATATGCCGTAGAGGCAGGCTCCAGTGGCCTGCTGGGGATTGTCGGCACCTTCGGGTTGTGGCTGGCAGCATTACTGATTATCGACATCCTGGTGCCCTGGAAGAAAGGCCTCCAGGCTGGCAGCCACTGATTAAGGGCGGAGCATAGTTATGGACAAGAATCGTCGTAATTTTCTGAAAGGGGCAGCCGCAGCTGGCGGTGCTGCGACCTTTGCGGCGGGCTACTACGACCCGCTGGAAAAAATGGCCAAGGGCCTGGTGAACGGCACCTCTGGCAAACAGACTAATGATCGCTTGCACGGCAACAGCCTGGCACCGGAGTATTCGGTAGACCCCGCCACCGGTGAGGTAAACCTCAACCCGGACCAGCGCATTGCCTTTACCGTGTGCTATGGCTGCACCACCAAGTGCGGCGTGCGGGTGCGCATTGATAAGGAGCAGGACAAGGTGTTGCGGGTGTCTGGCAACCCTTACCACCCGCTGTCTTCTGACGAGCACCTGGACGAGAACACGCCGGTAATGGATGCGTTCCGCCAGATGAGTAACTTCAAAGACCAGGGCCAGCTGAACCGTTCTACGGCCTGTGCCCGTGGTAACGCGGCCATGGCCCAGCTTACCAGCGATCAGCGGGTGCTGACTTGTCTGAAGCGGGTAGGGCCGCGCGGCAGCAACCAGTGGGAATCCGTGTCGTTCGAGCAGATGCTGGATGAAATTGTAGAAGGCGGTGACCTGTTCGGCGAAGGTGAGGTGGAAGGCCTGCGTGCCATTCGCGACATCGAAACCCCGCTGGACCCGGAAAACCCGGAATACGGCCCCAAGGCCAACCAGTTGCTGGTGATGGAAGCCACCGATTACGGCCGTTCAGCCATTCTGAAGCGGTTCGCCTGGAACGCTTTTGGCACCCGTAACTATGGTCACCATGGTGCATACTGTGGCCTGGCGTTCCGGATGGGTTCCGGCGCGGTGATGAACGACCTCGCCAAGAACGCCCACGTTAAGCCGGACTTCGCCAACACCAAATTCGCTCTGTTCATCGGTACCGCGCCCAGCCAGGCCGGTAACCCGTTCAAGCGCCAGGGGCGTTTGCTGGCCCAGGCTCGTACCACGGGTGACCTGGAATACGTGGTGGTCGACCCGGCTTTGACTGCGGCTGCTTCCCATGCGGCGGGTGAGCGCAATAACTGGATTTCCATCCTGCCGGGCACGGACCCTGCGCTGACTATGGGTCTGATGCGCTGGATGCTGGAGAACGATGGCTACGCCACGGATTACCTGGCCATTCCGGGTAATGCGGCGGCCCAGGCGGCCGGTGAAAAAGGCCACTCCAACGCCACTCACCTGGTAATTGACGACGACGCCCACCCGCGGGCGGGTTACTTCCTGCGCATGAGCGATATCGGTCGCGCAACGGCGGGTGCCGAAGACGATGTGCCGGTGGTGGTTGATGCCAATGGCGAGCTGGCAAGCTCCGAAGTGGCCAGCAGTGCCGAGCTGTTTGTGGAGCGTACCGTAGAAACCGGCAACGGCCCGGTTGTGGTGCGCAGCTCCCTGTTCAAGCTGCGTGCAGAAGCGCAGAAGTACAGCATTGAGGAATACGCCGATATCTGCGGTATTGATGCGGAAATCATCCGCCGGCTGGCGAAGAAGTTTGCCAGCCATGGCCGGCAGTCCGCCGCCGATGCCCACGGTGGCATGATGTCTGGTGCGGGCTTCTACGCCTCTTTCAGTGTGAACATGCTGAACGTGCTGGCGGGCAGCTTTAACCATAAAGGTGGTGTGGCCAAGGGTGGTGGCTCCTTCAATGGTGTGGGCAAAGGCCCCCGGTACGACCTTGCGGATTTTCCCGGCAAGGTTGGGCCGAAAGGTATTTTCCTGAGCCGTTCACGGTTCCCGTACGAGAAGTCTTCCGAGTACAAGCGCAAGGTGGCCAATGGCCAGTCTCCGTACCCGGCTGAAGGCCCATGGCGCAAGCTGGCACCGCCGATTCTGACCGAGCATTTGATGTCTGGCCTGGATGGCTATCCGTACCGCATCAAGGCGATGATCAGCGCCATGGCCAACCCGCTGTATGGCCAGGCTGGTCTGACTTCCGTTATCGAAGAGAAGCTGAAAGACCCGAAGAACATCGGCCTGTTTGTGGCGGTGGATGGTTTCATCAACGAAACCAACCGCTTTGCCGACTACATTGTGCCGGATTCGGTGATGTATGAAGTGTGGGGCTTTACCGGTGCCTGGAGCGGTACGCTCACCAAGATGACGACCGCCTGCTGGCCGGTGGTGGAGCCTCGCCAGGTGAAAACCGCCGGTGGCGAGCCAGTAAGCCTGGATAGCTTCTTCATTGAGCTGGGTAAAAAGCTGAACCTGCCGGGCTTTGGTGATGGGGTGATTGCCGGTGCCGACGGCACTATGCATCCGCTCAACCGCGCTGAAGACTTCTATCTGCGGGCGGCGGCGAACATTGCGATGACCGGCAAGCCGCTGTCTGCGCCCAGCGAGGAGGACATTGTGGCTGGCGGTATTGAGCCGCTGATGGATCGTATCAAGTCTACCGTGGCGGAAGACGAAGTGGGCCCGGTGGCGCACCTGTATTCCCGCGGTGGCCGGTTCGAGACCATGGAAAAAGCCTACGATGGCGACAAGCTGGGCCACGCCTGGAGCCGCCCGCTGTGTGTCTACAACGAAGATGTGGGCACGGCGATCGACAGCTACAGCGGCAAGCGCCTGACCGGTACCCCCATGTACCATCCGCCGCGCTTCTGGGATGGCTCACTGATGCGGGAGCACTTCCCGGAAAACCAATGGCCGCTGCTGGCGTTCTCGTTCAAGAGCAACCTGATGAACTCCTACGCCATCGGCCTTGAGCGCCTGCGTATGATCAAGCCCTACAACCCAGTGCTGATCAACCGCAAGGATGCCGAGAAGTTCGGTGTGCAACACGGCGACACCATCAGCATCGAAAGCCCGGGCGGCAAGGTGCTGGCATTGGCGCTGGTGGGGGATGGTGTGCACGAAGGCGCCATCGGCATCGAACACGGCTATGGCCACCGCGAACTCGGTGCCGCCGGCCACGTAATCGACGGCGAAGAGCGCCCCGGCAACCCCTACCTGGGTGCCGGCGTAAACATCAACGACCTCGGCTTCGCCGACCCAACCCGCACAGACCAAACCGCCACCTGGCTGGAAAACGTCTCCGGCGCCTCCGTGCGCCAGGGCCTCCCGGTGCGAATCCGCACCGTTTGATAAGGCGGGGTCAGACCCCCGGTACATTTCGAGTGGTGAAATGTATTGGGGGTCTGACCCCGATTTTTTAGTTCAGCAGGCTACAAAGGGGTCGTACCCCCACCGGGGGTACGCCCCCACCCTTCTGCTGGCGCCAGTCTCCGGTCAGCCTGCCAGCTCTTCTACCAACTCCCCCGCCGGTATTTCCCGGCACCCACTGGCATTCTGCCCGGACCACAATGGCGAGAAATCACCAGTTCCAGCCGCTTCCCCCGCCGCCCGCAGCGGCGCAATGGCATTGGTCGCCAGGGGAAACGCCGGTGCCTGGTCGCAAATCGGGCCCAGTTCCCGCATTACCCGGTTAACAATGCCCCGCGCGGGGCCGCCCGAGAACAGGTTGGTGAGGGCGGTGTGCCGGGCCTCCGGGCTTTTCAGGGCCTCGCGGTGGATGGGCCTGGTGGTGGCTTCCGGACAGAGCATAAAGGCTGTGCCGATTTGTGCGGCCACCGTGCCGAGGTTCAGGGCTGCTCGCACGCCTTCAGCGGAGGCGATGCCGCCGGCGGCAATCACCGGAATCTTCACTGCAGCCACAATCTGCGGCAGCAGGGCGAACGTGCCCATCTGGGTGGTCATGTCCTTGGTGAGGAAAATGCCCCGGTGCCCGCCGGCTTCCAGGCCCTGGGCGATGATGGCATCGGCGCCGTGTTGTTCCAGCCAGAGGGCTTCGTCTACGGTAGTGGCAGTGGACAGCACCTTCGCCCCGGCTTTTTTGACGCGCTCCAGAAGTTCCGGCTTCGGCAGGCCAAAGTGAAAACTGACCACGGCGGGGCGGAACTCTTCCACAATCGCTGCGGATTCTTCATTAAACGGCATACGCCCCGGGCCGGCAGTAATGCTGGCAGGATCAATACCGAATTCCTTGTAATAGGGCGCCAGCGCCTGCCGCCAGTTGGCTTCTTGTTGCTCGTTGGGCTCGGGTGGCGTGTGCGCAAAAAAGTTCAGGTTGTAGGGCTGCTGGGTGGCTTCATTCAACGCCTTCAACTCCTCCCGCAACGCCTCCGCACCCAACATCGCACAGGGCAAAGACCCCAACCCACCGGCATTCGAAACCGCCGCTGCCAGCCGATAATCCTGAACCCCCGCCATCGGCGCCTGGATGATGGGCTTCTCGACGTTAAACAGGGCTGTCAGTGCGTTACTCATACTCTCTCCTCCAATTCGGGGTCAGCCCCCCAGTACATTCACCATGCCAAATGTATTGGGGGTCTGACCCCCGCAGTGTGTCGGTTGGGCCAAGGTTTGTGGCGGGGTGGGTTGGTAAGTTTACCGGAATAACAAGTTCAATGAGCGGAGTGTGGGTTTTATGAGTCGACAGGTGTTTATTACCGGCGGGGCCAGTGGTATCGGGTTGCAGCTGGCGCGGAGTTATTTGCGCACGGGCGCAGCGGTGACTTTGTTTGATGTGCAGCCGGCGGAGAAGGCGGTGGCGGAGCTTTCGGCGCTTGCCGGGGCGCACAAGGTGCGGGCGTTTGCGATGGATGTTACCCGGCCGGAGCAGGTGCGGGAGGTGCTTGCAGAGGCCGCAAGGGATGCACAGCCGGATGTAATGATTCACTGTGCCGGCATTTGCGTGGCGGCGGATTTCGAGGCGATTGATGACGACACCTACGCCCGGGTGATCAACATTAACCTGGTTGGCTCCCGCAACGTGGTGGCGGGTGCGCTGCCTCATCTGAAATCTGGCTCGCAGTTGGTACTGATTGCTTCCATGGCCGGGCTGGTGGGGTGTTACGGGTATGCGGCTTACTGCGCTTCGAAATACGGTGTGGTTGGGCTTGCGGAGGTGTTGCGGATTGAGCTGGCGCAGAAGGGGATTGATGTAACCGTGGTTTGCCCGCCGGAGGTCGAAACGCCGATGGTGGAAGCGGAGCGGCTGAACAGGCCGAAGCAGACCGAAGCCCTGAAACTGATGGCCGGCACCCTGCCGCTGGAATATGCGGTGCGGCAGATCCGAAAGGGCATTGATGCCCGGCGCTTTATGGTGATCCCGGGCTGGCGGGCCCGGGGGTTGTGGTTCACCAACAAGTTGTTGCCGGGGTTTATGACGCGCCGGTTGGCGGATTTTTTGGTTAGCCGGTGATCGGTGGCGGGTCTGACCCGCCGATAAAAATCCGCTCTGGAGGATAATTTATCGGGGGTCTGACCCCGCATCAGGAGAGGGCCTGGTTAAGGTCGGCGATCAGGTCTTCGGCATCTTCCAGACCTACGGACAGGCGCAGCATGCCGTCGCCGATGCCGCGTTTCAGGCGTTCTTCGCGGCTCAGGCCGTGGTGGCTGGTGGCGCTGGGTTGGCTGACCAGGCTTTCGACGCCGCCCAGGCTGGTGGCGAGCAGGAAGATTTTCAGGGAATCTGCCACCTTTTCGGCTGCTTGCTGGCCGCCTTCCACTTCAATGCTGAGCATGCCGCCGAAGCCGGTCATCTGCTGTTGGGCCAGGTCGTGGCCTTCGAAGGAGGGCAGGCCGGGGTAGTGGACTTTGGTGATTTTCGGGTGCTGTTCCATCGCCTGAGCTACAGCCATGGCGTTTTCGTTGTGCTGGCGGATGCGTACCGGCAAGGTTCGCAAGCTGCGGGAGAGCAGGGCGGCGGTTTCCGGGGCGATCAGCTGGCCCAGGTTCTTGCGCCAGGCGGCAACCGGTTTTGCCAGTTCGGTCGAGGTCATCAGGGCTCCGGCGGTGATGTCGCTGTGGCCGCTCAGGTATTTGGTGGCGCTGTGCAGTACCAGGTCTGCTCCGAGTTCCAGCGGTTGCTGGTTGATTGGGCTGGCGAAGGTGTTGTCTACCGCCACCAGGGCGCCGTGTTGGTGGGCGGTTTCTGCGATGGCGTGAATGTCCAGGATGGCCATGTTCGGGTTGGCCGGAGTTTCGAAATACACCAGTTTGCCCGGTTCACCCAGCTCGTTGGCTAGCTGGTTCTGTTCTTCGCGGAACAGGAAGGTGACCGGAATGCCCAGGGCCATGCAGTGATTTTTCAGCAGCTCCTGGGTGCCGCCGTAAAGGTCCCCCACACAGACAATGCCCTTGCGGCCGTGGGCCAGCAAGGTGGCAGAGATTGCTGCCATGCCCGAGCCAAACGCCAGCGCCGCTTCTGCCCGTTCCAGCCCAGCCAGCCCTTGCTCCAGTTCCCGGATGCTCGGGTTGGTGCCCCAGCGGGTGTACAGGTTGCCTTCGCTGCGCCCTTCAATCACATCCAGCAAGGCGGCGGTGTTCTCGAACCGGTAGGTGGTGGTGTTGTACACCGGCGAGTAGGGGCTGCCGAACTGATCTTTGTGGCGGCGGTTGTGGATGATGCGGGTGGCGGGGCCTTTGTGGTTCATGGTGGTTCCTGTTTGTGCGGAGGAGATTCGGCTTATCCGTTGAAAGGGATAAAATGATCGGGGTCAGACCCCACTTTCTGGGCTTGTGCTCGAAGGCCGGTGAGAATCGGGTCAGCTACTTTCGCCGGAAATCCATTGGGTAGCCGCGCGTTGACGGATTCGATGACGCCTTCGGTTTTAGCCACGGTTTCTTCCATTATGACGGCGGCCCGCGATGGCGAAAAGCCCATGGCCTTTGCAGTTGAGAGAAAGTGCCGGGGAAGCATTCTGGCCCAGTGATAATGCCGGTTTCGGCCTTTAAGAGACATGGCCATCTTAGTGCGTGCCGGTGCCAGGCTTCCTTGAGTCATCAGCGGATAGGCTGAAATGACGTCGTACAGTGGCGTCATGCGGTAAGCCGAGCCGGGTTCAAGGAACAGACTGAAGTTCTTGGCGTGGCCATCGATGGCCGCCAAAAGCCAGAAAACCAGCTGGGTTTTAAAAAAAGTGTCCCGGTCCTGGCTGGCATTTTGCGAGCCTTCAAGTATTTTCATGCATTGGCGAAGGCCGGGCCCGCCATCGCTTTCGTATTTCAGCGCGGGCGAAATGCCCAGTGCCTGGCAGAAGTCTTCCTGGGGCAGACGCATCAGCCAGGAACCATCACTTGACCATTTCCGGTCAAAACGTTCGACAATCAGGATGCTTTGGTTCCCGAAACGCGCCAGGTCTGCGTTGGCGGTTGGCAGGCCGAAGGCTTTGAGAATCTGAAGGCAGAGCCATTCGTTCTCGCTGCTTTCGTGCAGATCAATGTTGCTGTGTTCGAGAAAACCAATCGGTAGTTTGAAGATGTGGCTGGTGGGCGTCGACCCCAGAGGAAGTTGCCATTGATTCTGGTGCCACAGCAGTGCGGTTTTCTCCTGTGCGCCGGCCAGTGATATGCGGAAATCGTGATCTTTGGCCATACCCAGCGGCGCATCCTGGTAGCCTGCCAGAAGGTTCTCGATGTCCCGGTTGGTCAGCGGCCTGGCCCTGGTTTGTGTAACGTCAGGCAGCACCATGCCATTGGGGTATAGCTGAATGGCCCCAATGCAGTCTCTGCCCACGCTGGCAAGGAGATCGAAGGGGTGACTGCTGGCAACACGAAAGCGAGCTTGCATGCGGGCTCGGAGGGTATCGGAATCCGGCAGCAGGTTGTCGAAGAAGTTATAGACTTTTTCACCCTTGTAGGGTGCAAGTGTGAGCGGCAAGGATAACGAGATAGCCCGCGCGCCCGGCCGGTTTAGCCATTCTTTGAGATACTGAAAAGTCATCGCGCCGGAGCGAGCCTTTTCAAGAATGCCAACCTCAATTCCGTTGAGCGCTACCAGCAGTTGTGACATCTCACCACTCCTGGTCCCAGCCAGCTTCGGCATTTTTTGCATCGCGCTCGCTCAGGTGCAGCTCCAGATCGAGGGCGGTAAGCAGCTTGAACAGCGTTTCAACCCGAGACGCCTCCGGCTTGTTCTCGAAGCCAGATAGGGTCGCCTGCTTCAGGCCAACGTTATCAGCAACCACGCTCTGGCTGAGCTGACGTTCCTTCCTGATGTTCTTCAATGCCTGCGCCAGCATTTCCGGTGATGTGATTCTCACACTTATCCCCTTAAGCGGATTTTCTCAACCATATACCCTGAAGGGGATAAAGTCCATTTATCCTCTTGTCGGGATAAAAAGTTCGGGGTCTGACCCCGATGGCGAGGATTATCCGTTTTGGCGGATAAAATTTGAGGGGTCTGACCCCGGTGGTTTTATTAGCCGGGGAGTAGGCCGCATTGTAGACTGTTGCGTATTGAGAGGATAACCAAGTTGCTTCAACCCAAATAAGGAAGACGCTTTGTCTATCAAGTTGACTGAATTTAGCCACGGCGCGGGCTGTGGTTGCAAGATTGCGCCGGATGTTCTGGACCGGATTCTGCACACGGATATGCCGGATTTTCATGACCCGAAACTGCTGGTGGGTAACAGCAGCCGGGATGACGCGGCGGTGGCGGATATCGGCAACGGGATTGGTGTGATCAGCACCACCGATTTCTTTATGCCGGTGGTGGATGATCCGTACGATTTCGGCCGGATTGCGGCGGCGAATGCCATCAGTGATGTGTACGCCATGGGCGGTAAGCCGGTGATGGCGATTGCGATTCTGGGCTGGCCGGTGAATGAGCTGGCGCCAGAGATTGCCGCGAAGGTGATTGATGGCGGCCGTGCCGTGTGCGCCGAGGCAGGCATTGCCCTGGCCGGTGGCCACAGTATTGATTCGCCAGAGCCGATTTTCGGGCTGGCGGTGACTGGCCAGGTGGCGGTAGACCGCATTATCCGCAACGACACCGCCAAGGCGGGTGACCTGCTGTATCTGACCAAGCCGCTGGGCGTGGGCATTCTGACCAGCGCCTCCAAGAAGGGCAAGGTAACGCCGGAAGACCTGGCCGTGGCGGTGCAGAACATGTCGACCCTGAACAAGGTGGGCGAGGTGTTCGCACAGATTGACGGCGTGAATGCGATGACCGACGTAACCGGTTTCGGCCTGGCTGGCCACCTGCTGGAAATCTGCCGGGGCAGTGGCCTGAAGGCTACCGTCAGCCGCAAGGCGATTCCGACCCTGCCAAACCTGCAGCCGTACATTGATGCCGACTGCATCCCGGGCGGCACCCACCGCAACGCGGCAGCGTTCGGCAAGGCGATCTCCGGCATGACCGAGGCCGACAAGCTGCTGTTCTGCGATCCGCAAACCAGTGGCGGCCTGATGGTGAGCGTGGCGGAAAGCAGCCGCGAAGCCTTCGAAGCCAAGGCTCGCGAGCAGGGGCTGGAGCTTCAGCCGCTGGGTCGCCTGGAAGTGACCGGTTCCGAAGAGAGTCTGGTGTTTATCGAAGACTGATAGCACCCGCAATCAAAAAAGCCGCGCCCGGTACCAAACCCGGCGCGGCTTTTTTGTATCCGGGGTCAGACCCCGAATACATTTGGTGGGTCAAAATGTACTGAAGTGACCCCTAAAACTTGGACAGTTTAATCAGGCTGCAGCGGCAGCCTGCTCTCTGTACTCCACCGGAGTCAGGCCATTGAGTGTCAGCCGGATCCGGTGGTGGTTATAGTAGTCAATGTACTGCTCAATACCGTGTC
>NZ_JBSXOP010000034.1:0-3083 GCF_056859535.1 Marinobacter sp. L-46 | reverse complement strand
GTGGGATATGTTGCAACGCTACATGGACGTCACCCAGCCCCTGCCAGACATGCCCCGGTTGGAGCCGTTTCGCCACCTGGACCCGGTGACCGCCAAGTACGACCAGACTACTAGCCGTAACCCCCGCTACTGGCGAGACCTGGATCTTGAAGCTTGGCAAAAAAGTGAAGGTGCGGAGCTGTTGAGAAACCAGCGGCAGTATGCTTGGGGTCGCAGGCAATGCAGAGTCACTCCGCAATTGGGTAGTGTGGATATGCCCACCTATCGCCAAAGTAGACCTGAAACAGCCTGTGTCGTGTAAGGCCACTCTTTCCGGTTGTGGTGGGAGCTCGATTGGCCACTTGTTCTCTTTGAGGCAGGTGCATAAAGAAAATGGCAGATACCAAGGCACCTAGAGCCGGCAACTCGGACGCTTTCAAAAGCGGCAAGGTGACCTATCTTTCGCCGCTTCCGCCGCCTACCGGGTTGCCTCCCGTTGACTGGCTCTCTGCCTGGCGTGTTCATCCCGCCCGGACTAACAGATTCTTTGGCACCGCGGAGTCCTGGGAGCACTGTACGTACGAGATTCTCACCAGCCTGGAAATCATCGAAGAGGCATGGTTTCATGCAGCTGGCGTTCACTCGTCCCCAACCCCAGAGGTCAAAAGACCGTGTGCTGTCGCGCGAGTTGGCACTGTTGGTAAAGGTGGAAACCCTCCAGCCGGAAGGTCATTATGCTGAGTCGGTTAACCTGCTGAAGGCCGGGCCGAACAGTGGCTATCCCATTGTCCCGGTGCAGGAGTCTCCGAAAGGCGAGATCGTTTGGCGGCGTGTCACTGACCCTCTGATGGACATGGATATTTATTTATGAGTGAAACGCGAAATAATGGAGATCTGCAGCCCAAAGCGGGCGAAGCTGAGAGCTTTCCCGGTGGCAAGCTGACATTTTTGTCCCCAAGACCATTACCAACAGGTCTGCCGCCAGTTGACTACGGCCATGCGGTGGGAGAGGTTCAAGAGGGTTATCTGGATTTCGGGACAGGTCTGCTGCCGGTGTTTGGTTGGCAGGCAACGCTGGGTGTACCCTTTGGATCATTTATTCTGATGGCGGCTGGGTTCCCGCTTATAGCTTTCTTCGTGCTTTATTGGCTCGGGAATGGTTGGGAAGATGGAGTCCATGCGCTACGTGGGGTGTCTGATTATGGCTTCCCGATTGCTGTTGGAGGGAGCTGTTTTTTCTTATTATTCGGCCTGGCCATCAGGATCAACCAGCACCTGAAATACAAAACCGTTACACCCACACGCTTCAACCGCCAGCGCCGTGAGGTTTGCTTTGTGCCCCAGAATGAGCAAAACCCCATCTTCGTTCCTTGGGAAGAGCTGGTTGCCTGGGTCGCTGAGGCTCAGGGCGTGACGGAATACGGGGTACAACGCCAGTACGGTTTCGGTATCGGCTTTTACCATCCAGACACCGGAAAAAAATACACACTGGAATTTCAGACCTACGGCCTGCCCCAGGCGATCAGCAACTGGGAAGCGATTCGTGCTTACATGGAGTTTGAAGTCCATACACTGAAGGAAATTCAGGATCCTCTGGACTTGCAGGGGCCTGATGATCCCGCATGGGAAGGTGTACACGTCTTCCGCAATGCCCGCAAACGACTCCATGATGAATACCGTGAAGGCAAGCGAGGTGTTTTCTATCTGGTCGGATGGTACCTGTACCACCTGATGACCTTCTGGACCCTCCCGAACCGGTTGGTGGAGTGGGAGGTCAGAAAGATCCGGCGTATGAAACAGAAGGCTCTGCCAGAGGCCATGGCCGCGTGGAGCAAGCCGCTGCCCGAAGGCCAGTGGGCCCGCCCAAGTGAGGAACTGAGGCGCCAAAGCCGGCGCGTTCTGGAGCTTCGAAAGGCGAACCCGAATAGACCGGTTACGGAAATCTTTGCTCAGGTGACCGCTGAGTGCGAACCCCAGAGCGTTATGCAGGCATGAGGAAGGTCGCCGGGTGAGTCAGAATCCAAACAAACTTAGCTCTTACAATCGCGGAAGGCGGGAGGGTCATATTCCTTTCATTCCCGAACCTGTGACAAGCAGAAGGCGCTTTGGGCAAGATCTACAACCTGTTGGCGATTATGCAGACGTTCAGCCTTTCTACCGAGTTTGTGAGGATGTGGGGGCTGTTCAACACCAGGATAGTAGTGACTCAGAGGTTTTTCTTTCTAGTGATTGGTGGTGGAGTCAGGGTCGAATTCGTTTTCTGAACGGCAAGGCATTCATTGGTCTTTCAGCCGCACAGCTGCTAATCCCTTATCTTTGGGGCGGGCTTGTCTTGGTTGGTGGAGGGATGATGCTCTTACATTATGCTTCCCAGGTTGAGCTCCCTGACGAACTAAAATCACTTTTAGGCCTCGGAGTGGTTTTGGGTTGGATAGCACTATCTATGTTTCTAATCATAAAAACCTTACCTTGGGTTATGAGCGCCGCTGCCTTTCTATTAAAACCGTTCGAAAAAGGCCTTTCTAGGATAATGGATCGCAGCCTTAAAGCGGGCGAAAGCTACTTCAACCGAGAAACCGGCCAGGTGAGTTTCGCTATGCCTGGCGGCAAGAAACTGACAGCGCCCTTTGAGGAGTTCGATGCCTATGTTGAGCGGGTGATAGAAGCCGGTGGTATCTTCTACCGCTTGATGTTCGTGCATCGCTACACTGCAAAACAATTCAGCCAGACGTCCCTGAGCCGGGTCGAACCCACGAAAGAAGAGGTAATGGCGCTGTGGGACATGCTTCAACGCTACATGGATACCTCTCAGCCCCTGCCGGATGTGCCAAGGCTGGAGCCGCTCCGGCATCTGGATCCGGTCACTGCGGAGCATGACGAGCGCATCGAGCGTAATCCCCGGTTCTGGCGAGACTTGGATCTGGAAGCCTGGAGACAGGGAGAGGGCGCAGAGTGGTTGAAGCGCCAGGTGGAGTATCCGTGGGATAAGCGCCGTTGCAAGCTTACGCCGCAACTGGGCAAGATTTCGATGGAAGAATACCGTAAGCAGCGACCGGCCGAGGCTTGGCCGATTTGAGTGGCATGGATGACTGAACAGAAACAGC
>NZ_JBSXOP010000033.1:0-7817 GCF_056859535.1 Marinobacter sp. L-46 | reverse complement strand
AAACGCTGGAAGCGAATCAAGGGGTTTGACCAACTGAAGCTGGTCGTGGACAACGTGCAGTTTCAGGATGGAATACAGGTGGAAGATCAATCTGGCAGGAACGCTGCCTGATGGTCATACACCAGATTTGACAATAACTCGAGGGTTTGGCTCACTAGCTTTGTCATAAATATTGAGTTTATTGAAACCTACGTTTTACCGGTCATTCTTGGCATGGATCCCCCTAAACTGAGAATGGACTATGAGGGAATGCAGCAGGTATTGAGCGAGCGAGGTATCGATGTTCGGGTGTTCTGTGACAAGCGGTTCGTTGAGCCGGATCAGAATAAGCGAACGGCAATTCCCATTCATGGGGTATCGCCAGAACGGTTGTCGCCCAATGCCGAGATCACTTTCTCTGAGCGCAGCCTGTTTCACCCGAAAGTTATCTATCTTCAGGGCGAAAAAGGATCTGTTCTCGGTTCTGGTAGTGCAAACCTGACTGTAGATGGCTGGGGGCGAAACCAGGAGGTTTTCTCCTTTGTGCCGGTCGCAAGCCGAAATATGGCGGAATCGGTAAGAAGTTTCTTTGAGCCAGTATTCGCCAACGTACAGGAACGATTCCCAGACGACTTTCCTGCCCCCGAACAGAACGCAAATCTCGGCATTGACTTCTGCCATAGCCTGGCTGGCGCACCGTTTCTTACCCAGCTGCTTGAGGGTAAAGCGACCGAACTTGCAGTTTGGTCCCCGTATTTTTCCAGAGATATCAGCCACTACGTAAGGAGCCTACAACGTTACGCAGATGCACCAGGTCTCAGGGTTCAGCTGGTACCGGACAGGGTGGATAATCAGTATCTACGCGCAGAATGGAGCCAGGGCCTTTCTGAGCTGCATGGTCATGGATTGCTCTCTTTGCACAAGAGCCCTGTTAAGCGTGATGATCGTAGCTTTATGACTCATGCAAAGCTTTGGAAATCGCCAGAACGGTTAGCGATTGGATCTTGGAATTTCACCCAGCCTGGCAGCAATTTAATTACCGGCAGCAGCGCCCAGAGTCAGAACGTAGAGGCTGGTTTTATTGCCCGTAGTGATGCTTCTTTGGCTGATTTTGTGGGCGAGGCATTGCCGCTTACGGAGTCATTGTTTGCGACGCCAGACCAGATAGAGCAAGAGAGCCTGCGGGTTCCAGAGCCGCCGCCATTTGATCTCCGAGTGGTTTTTGACTGGCAAACAGAGCGCTTTCACATTTCAGGAGTGTGGCTTGGCAAGACAGAGCCTGATGATAACTTCAGACTAGAACTACCCGGGTTTTCGCACTCAATAGAACTGAGCTGGATACCTGATCCTGAAAGTAACGATTTTATTTTGGAGGAATTGGAGCTTCCGGTGACCACCACGAAGCCGCTGTTGGTCAACCGAAGTTACGAAGTGCTCAGTGGTTTAGGCTTCGTAATAAAAGGACTGATCATCGAAACACGCCCTATATTCCGAAGGGCACAGCAGTACGAGCATCTTCGGGATTTGTTAGATGCCTTGGTGCTTACTGGCGGTGAGCCGCCCGCTGATGACGCTACCTACCGGGTACAGGAAGACGTTGATGGGAAGGTGTTGGTAGATGCTTTGGAGTCCGATGCTGTTGGTGCGATTTCTGAATACGAGCACCAATCTACTGATATTAGTTATTTTCGGTTATTTTCCGCGTGCCACCACTACGAAGAGCTGCTGCTCAATTGCAGGGATCAGAAAGAACTGGAGTATTGGGCCTTCATCCGCCCGGGTTGCCTTCAGGAGCTGGTAGAGAAAACGGAGCATCGCATTGAGAGCAGTTTTGTACCTTCGCTGTTCAACTGGTTTCTTGCTCAGGAAGTAAATCAGCTATGCCTTACGGCACGCGCACAGTATTCCCAGTTGCCAGGGAATGGGGCCGATACAACCGCTGAACGGTGGGGAGCTTTACTGGTGGATGAACCGGCGCTGCCGTCATCACTTAGTGATGAGTATCTGGCATGGCTGGCCGATGAATATCACTGCCGAAGTTCACACAGGGAAAAGATATGAGCGAAGCCGATTGGGGCTTGCTAAGCCCGGAAATGGTCTCTGAGTGGATCAATTTCAATGGTGGCCAGAAAGATTGGCACTATAGTGCGCAAGATCGCCAATCCATGCCAGCTAAACAGACTGAAGGTGTGGCCTACCTCTGGAATCTGTTGGCAGAGCAGAAAGTTGCTTTACTGGCGGATGAAGTTGGTATGGGGAAGACATTCCAGGCCCTTGGGGTGGCTGCGCTACTCTGGAAGATGAAACCTGATGCCCGAATATTGGTGATGGCCCCTAACCGGGATCTTTGCCTGCATTGGCGCCGCGAATTTAACAATTTGGTAGCTTCGCACTATCGAGTAGTCGACCACACCGTTAAGAATAGTGTTGATGGTGGTGCAGTTCCCAGCGTTGAAATCTGTAAGTCGTTAGCAGACCTGAACGCCGCAGTTATGCGGGGTGTTTCCCACTTCTATCTCACAACGATTCATTCCCTGAGCGGATTGTTGAGGGGCGAGGAGCTAGATAATCGCAGGCCGGACAAAATCGCCGGGGAGAGGGCCGGAGAGATTCACAAAAGCATCAAGAGCGCCCTTGGGCCTGAGGGTTTTGACCTGATCATCGTGGATGAGGCGCATTACCTGAGAAATATTGACGGTGGCTCGCAGCGTGTTGCTGCCGCCAAGGCATTCTTTGGGACTCAGCAAGATCCGCTCTCGCAAAGAGTGCTGCTGCTAACGGCGACACCCAGTCATACCCGTCTTTCAAATGTGAACAGCATTTTCAGTTACTTTCTGGACTGTGGGGGTGGGTGGCCAAGTGAATCTGACCGCGCCAGTCATCTCCTTAATAATTATGGGTTGCGGCGGATGCGACTCATGGAGGGGAATGGGAAGCTTTT
The DNA here is from genome assembly GCF_056859535.1 of Marinobacter sp. L-46. Classification (NCBI taxonomy): domain Bacteria; kingdom Pseudomonadati; phylum Pseudomonadota; class Gammaproteobacteria; order Pseudomonadales; family Marinobacteraceae; genus Marinobacter; species Marinobacter sp. L-46. Next base: position 4,897 of record NZ_JBSXOP010000033.1, on the reverse strand, counting down.
CAGTAAACGCCACTATCGCCATGAAAAGCCGATGCCGGCGACGTTTGTTGGACAGCCCGAGGCTGAGGGCTTCTTTGCCTTGTATCAAAAAGGCCTGGTCGCTGAACTGAACAAGAAAAATGAAAACAAAAGCCTGATGTATGGCTATCTGGAGGGGTTTGAGTCCGTTGGCCGAGATGTCTTAGCGGACGAGGTTTTCAGGCAGGATTCTGAGCGGGACACACCAGACGGCGAGAACGGTAAAAGCGATTATTCGACAGCCCCGGATACAAATCTCCTTATGGGACTGACCGACAGCTTTTATCGGACCTTTAATCGATTTCCCGGGCACCCCAAATACGGACGGTTGATAGAGGAGTGTGTTCCTGAAAAGCAGGATTTGTATCAGTTGCCACTGAGCAACTTGAAACACCTTATATTTGTGCGTCGTATTCCTTCTGTCCGAGAATTAACGCAGCGCCTGAATGAGCGCTACGACCAGCTACTGGGTGAGATTCTGTTTTCGGGGTTAGGGCTATCGTTTTTGGATACTCAGGGAAATCCAAGGCTTAAAACCTTTTCCCGCAATGAGTTTGAACAGCTGCTAGAAAGCACCAGAGCCGGGGTTTCTGAGGATGAAAGTATCGAAATGGATGCCGAAGATGGCGATGCTGACGGTATAGAAGACGATTATTTGGCATCACGGATTGCCCAGCTTTTTGTAGTGAAGAGAGGGGGCGCCGGTGGCCAGACTGATTGCGCAAACGTGCGGCTCCGTTTCACCAAGCCGGAAAGTCTTTTTTCGCTGTTTCTTGAGCCATCCAGTGATTATCTAAAGGGCGGTTACAACTACTTTTACGGTGATTCAGAGCGCACGAGAGCCAACTACGGTTTGGCCGCTCGTTACGAACGGTTTGGCAGCTGGAACAGTGCTGCCGATCTGCGTGAGGCCGTGGGTGAAAATGAAGCGCCGAAAACAGCCTACATACAGGAGATGTTTACTGTTTGGAGACTGGTTTTTGATGAGCTTCCCAGCAAGCTTCAGGAACTAATGCGCGGATGGGCCAACACTAAGAAGCCCGTTGCGGAAAACTTCGCGAACTATATTCAAGCCGGGTTTTTGCACGCGAGCCCAGTGATAGTGGAATTGTATAGCTGGTTTGTGGAGTATCGCCGCAAAGGAAAGATTGACAGTGTGCAGGAACGGTACCGAGGGTTCTATGAGTTCGTTCGGCAGGAAAAAATCAAAGGTTCTTTGTTACTCCGCTACTTTGTCGCTGCCCTGGAAACCTTTGAAGCGCTTTGCGATAAAATTGTTGATCATCGTGCGGGAGACTGGCGAAAGGAATGGCGCAGTTTAAAAGGTTTGACCAGTCCTGCCTGGTACGCCAGTGGCGAAAATAACAGTGCCCGCCAACGCCTCATACTTGGTTTTAACAGCCCCTTTTACCCCAACGTTCTGGTTTCTACCTCGGTATTCCAGGAAGGGGTAAACCTTCACATGAATTGCCATCAGGTTCACCACTATGGAATTGCTGGATCCCCCGGAGATAACGAGCAGAGGGTAGGGCGAATCGACCGTTTGTACGGATGTGTCAATAAGCGGCTGGCAACCGGAGGTGGGGAGCTAGGTATACATTACCCATACCTTGCGGGCTCCGTAGATGAAGACCAGGTTGCTTCTTTCATTGAGCGAAAACATCGGGTGGAGGAGCGAATGGATGCGTGCCTCCAGTCTAGGTTCGACTCTGAATATCGACCGACCTCCATGGTCGGCTGGGGGCAGTTTCTCCGAAAGCCTCTGGATCATTCCGAGGAGTTAGTTGAGGACCCGTACCCGGCTAAGTTTCGACGATTGCATGAGGCAGGATGCGGATACAAGCCGCAAGAAACTCACACCTTTGGTGACATTGCCGAAAAACTGCGTAATCACCTGGAGCGTGCCTGCGATCCGCTCAAAGACAAGATTCTTGAGGCCAACTCTAGTCAGACATCCCCAAAGCCTTTATTTGTTATTGACCCGCTGGTTGAGCGTCGGGAAACAAAGAGGCACCAACCCATTTTTGCGACGTTGGGCTTCTCCCCGAGATTCTCAGCCTTGAGCCCCGACACGGCTTATGTTGTGAGTTTTTCATCGCCTATTGCAAACCGGGCGAATCTGGAAAAGGTGTCTTTACAGAATTTAAATGCACTGATATCCGAGCTTAGTAAACGGTATCCGCTTGTCCGGGTTGGGATTGACGAGGATGTGGGGAACAGCCATTTCTACTTGAGTACCCGGGTAAACTTCCCTCTGTTTGTTCGCCGAGGAAAAATGGAATGGTTCTCCTTGTATGAGGTTCGTATAGGGCTGGAAAGCATCAAGCAGTTTTCCGATGAACTGGAGGCGCAGCTGTTCCATGGGAGGCAGGATCTTACCGTTGCAGAGATAAGCAGCTCTAATATTTCCGGCCCTAAACCTTTGCCGGAGAGATTCATGAGCCAGCGTAACATTAAGCGGGCGGAGGGCGCCTGGAGCTCAGTTGAATCTGAGCTGGGACAAGTCGAGCAACTGATCGCACCGGTATCGGAAGAGCAAATTCACGCTCTGCTAGACCAGACCGCCGGTTCAGCAAAAGGTGCCGATCCAGCACTGAACCTTTTACGGCTTAATAGCCGGTTTCCGTTTGTGAACTTTCGGGAGAAGGGTGCTGGAGAGTTTGAGGTCCAGTTGAATTTTCCGGCGGGAGATTTTCAGGACTCAGAGAGGGCACTCTTGCGGGAGTGGTTTGATTATGTCGTAGGGGATCGTCAATGAAGCGTTTCACTTTTGAACCTCGGTGCTGGTACGCCATGGAGCTGATCAGTTCCGAGTTTGGTCCCAACATCCGGCGCTTTTCACCAATTCAGGTGTACTCCGTCACTCCGGTTGGCGGTGGCAAGCGCCGGTTAGAGCTTTCTTTTTACCATGCGGCCTATCCTGCCGGGGTGCGAGACAAGTTATATACGTTGCAGACGATCGAGCGAACTGAGCATTTTTTATTGGCCTTGGTTGTAGGAACAGAGCGAATGGCATTGTTCATGGAACTGACGGATGACTGGAAAATGAAACATGCGCCAGAAACAGTAACCTCGACTGTGCAGAGCATGCCGGGTCCTGGTAGCGAAGCCAAGCTGAAAGATAAATACACCGCCTGCCTCCTCGGCGGCGCCATAGGCGATGCCCTCGGTGCCTCCGTGGAGTTCATGACTCGCGCTGAAATCCTGAACCGCTTCGGCCCCGAAGGTATAACTGACTACGCCCCGGCTTATGGTGGCAAAGGCAAGATAACCGACGACACCCAAATGACCCTGTTCACCGCAGAAGGCCTGTTGCGGGGCCGAATGCGGGGAGTAAGTAAAGGCATTGCAGGTTTCGACCACACAGTTGCCAATGCCTATCTGCGCTGGCTGGCAACACAGGGCCACGAGTGTCGTGCGGTAACCGCAGAGAAAGACGGCTGGTTGTTTCAGCAGCCAGAGTTGCACAGCCAGCGAGCACCGGGCATGACGTGTTTGAGTGCGCTGCGGGATTACCCGGGTGTTCCAGAGACCGCCGGCAATGACAGTAAGGGGTGTGGCGGGGTAATGCGGGTGGCTCCGGTAGGTCTTTACTGGCGCACCTTCAACGGTAACTCCGGTTTGGAAAGGGTATTTGAAGATGGGTGTATGTGCGCCGGCCTCACCCACGGCCATCCCAGCGGTTATCTGACCGGTGGCGTGTTGGCCATTTTGATCTTTGAGTTATTGAACGACAAAACTCTGCTGGATGCCCTGGGTGCCGCCAAGACATTACTGGTTGCAGAACGCGGTCACGAGGAGACGTTGGCGGCTCTGGATAAGGCGGTTGAACTGAGCCAGTCCGGTATGCCACACCATATCGCTATCCAGGAACTCGGCGAAGGCTGGGTCGCAGAGGAAGCGCTGGCGATTTCTGTTTATTGCGCCCTGGTGGCTGAAAGTTTCGAGCAGGGTATTGTGCTGGCGGTGAATCACGATGGGGATTCAGACTCTACCGGAGCCATTACCGGAAACATTCTTGGCGCCATGCACGGCACCGGTGTGATTCCGCAGCGGTGGCTGGAGCCGTTGGAGCTTCGGGACGTGATTGAGGCCGTCGCGTCCGATTTGTGGACGTGCCAGGAGTGGCATTCTTATATGGATGACGATGGGCTTTGGGAGCGGTATCCGGGGTATTGAGCCAGCCACTTAGCAAGTGGAGTCATCAGTCTCATCGCAGCACCAATATCGCCGCCCAAGCGCAAGATATTTATATCCGAGAACATCTTAACTTGGATATCAGGATGACATTCAGGTTCAGTCTGTAGACGCCAGGCCTTTTAGAACCTGCGGCCAACAAGCCTTGCAGCGGCTGCGCAGTAGGTCACTGTGGCCAATTTCTTTCAGTCCAAAACTGGATGGTTCCAGAAACTGTTTTTCTATCCTGGCGTTGGGCAGAAGGCGCAGAAAATCTTCCACGTTTGCAGGCACGGCGATGTGGTCATCTGTCGCGGTTAGTGACAGCACGGGCGCTTTTATATCCGAATAGTGATGCCGCCGTATTTCCCTTCCAAAACTATTTTCTACATAGCCTGGTGAGCTGCACCACTGTCGCCATTGCCTGGCGACGCCGGCGGGCAGGTCTTCGCCAAAACCGATGAGTTTGGTGGGCCAGTAGCCTTTCACCGCAACGGAAACGGGTTGCCAGCCATGGAACAGCAGCTTGGCTGCCAGCCTGGTTTTGGGTTTCAGGTTGTTGGTAAGCGCCATTAAACCGACCCACTTGCCCTAACCGTATTGAGCCACATTTTTTAAAGCTGGCAGCTCTGCATTCCAGGGCAAGAGAGCTTCCAATTGTTCGAGGGTAACCGCATCAGCGATGTGCGTCAGCACATGGTGG
>NZ_JBSXOP010000032.1:0-11899 GCF_056859535.1 Marinobacter sp. L-46 | reverse complement strand
TCTGGTTGTGAAAGAGCATGCAGGTTAGACTCGGACATGGCGTATCATTCCTCTGTTGGTTGTGATCTTGGCGGTGATCAACCAACAGGATACGCCACCCCTTCAGCCTGCTTCCATACACCAGAAATCACCATAACTCTCAGATCCGTGAATGTGCCGGAATAGCTTGATACAGCTGAGTTTCCGGCATTTTTGGTGTGACTGTTAAGGGGGGTATTGTGACCGTTAACGGGGTAGTTTGTGACTGTTAACGGTGGGCCTTCGGATTTCATATCGGTCTTTGGAGTACTCGGTTATCTTCCACCCAATGTTACCCAGCTCTTCTATAGCTTCTCTGGTTCTGCTCAATCGCTTACGAGTGGTTGAAGCACTCGCTTCCGTGACAAAAACATAGCCACATAGAGTCTTGAGCTCGACTTTCCGAGCAGTGCCTGGGTTAATCCACGCACAAAGTCGTTGATGTAAAAGCCTAGAGGCTTCACTCCTGAGGGCCCGGATTTCTGCCATGCTGATGCGGACATGGCGAGATTCACCAAGAATGGCGCCTGCAATCATTGGGTTGAGGGCTACATGAACTCCCTGTGATGTCTCGTCACTACGGTAGTCTGCCAATAGCCGGAAGCCTCTTCGGCTGCCGGCAGGAGATTGAACGATCACCGACACTTTCCACAATCTTTCGATACATTTTTTGATCGAATCAGAGGCATCGATTTTCGAGTATCCAATCTCTCGAGCCAGGCGGCGGTAGCTTGATTCAACTACCACGGCATCTTCAGAGAATGCTTGCCATCTGGGTTCAAGGAGATTTCGAAGTGCAATGCCAGCCGCCGATTTTGGTGTTGAGGTCAAAATTCTTCCCTCGAGGCCGGCGAGAGCGACGAGTCCTTGTAATACACGCAGATCATCTGCACCGAGCGGTTCTGGCCCGCTGAACTCGACTCTCTGGCTCTGACCAAACTCATAAACAACATCGAGTTTCGATGTTCTTCGTTCGCCCCGCTGTAGCGCTCGAAACAGGCCGGGCGCTAAACAATGGACGGCATCATGTCTGGCGTGATCCAGCTCATACTGCTGCACGGCGCTGAATCCTCCGGGGAGCTTGAGTTACAAGGTCAACAGGCTGAAGTACGCCGGCTGTCCCACGGACATACCACTTCGGATGGAGTCCGGGATGGTAATTCGCTTTGCTCACGCCAAAACGAACATAGTGAGAGGTGGGTTCGAGTGTGATCCCGAATTTTTTCGCTTCACCGGGCGTCATGGCGGTGAGATAACCCTGCCATCGGATGTTGTCGGTCAGCACTGAAGATCCTCGACTGGCCTGCTGCTGATCTCCCGCAGAATTCCAAAGCGCCGTTTTACTAGTGTGGTGGAGAAACAGCATGCTGCAGCTCGTCCGTGACGCGATTAACTCCAAATTCCCCAACAACCGTGCCATCGCACTCCCGTCATTTTCATCGCATTCGTGAAATCTTCGCAGAGTGTCAAAAATTATTAGATCGTGTTCTTCAGCTAACCCTTGTAATGCGGTTATCCAGGTTGACGACAATAGGTTGGGTCGTATCCCATCCAGTGGCATAACCATGAGATTGTCTTCAACTATCATTTTTTGCTGTTCAGAGAGACCTTCCCCTATGGCGTACAAACGGTCTCCAAGCACAGGCAATGGATCCTCCGCGGATAAATAGGCGACCGCTTGGTTCTTAGGAGCTTCACCAAGGCCGAGTATGTCCGCGCCGGACGTCAGCCACACTGAGAGTTGTAGGGCAAAAATAGATTTTCCGGCACCCCCAGGTGCTACCAGAGCGCCAACGGAGCCCCGGATCATTCCCGGAATCAGAAAGTTAACCCTGGGGCCTGGGTTTTCGAAGGCACCTTTCACATTTATGGGCCAGTGAGAGAGTTCTCCCTCAAAAACAGTCGGATCCTGCTTGTTGATAAATCTGATAAAGTTGCCGATACCCATCACACACCTCTGCGAGCTCGATGTGCGTAGGTGCGAATACGGTCTGTAATCTCACCATCCGGTGTGACGCGATTGGATAGAGCCCATTCAATGATTTCCTCTCTTCGAAAATAGATTTTTTTGCCGTGAGGTTTGTAATGGGGCACGCGCTTCTCACTGGTCAGCCGGTATAGATAGCTTACAGACAGGCCTAAAAGCTCAGCGCATTCATCAACAGACAAAATCGGTTTCTCACTTTGGTGCTGTTTAGCTAGAAGTTGCTGTAATTTTTTCAGCTCGTTCATGATCTCGCCGGAAGAAGCGACGGGTTTTCGGGCTACCATTTGTTCTGCCATGGTTTTTCTCCTCGTGTGTGAAACAACGGGGATTAAGGTAAACCAGTATCAGAAAAAACTTGGCCTCTGGAACTGCCCAAAAAGGGCGGAAAGAGCGGGTTCCGAAGAAAATTTGAATTTTATTTAAAATCAATAAGTTATGGTTTTCCTGGTCAACATCTGACAACTGCCGTCAACACCTGTCAGCCAAAACTTTCACATGTGAAAGTTTTCACCGGGATCCAACCAGCGAAATCTCTTTCACATGTGAAAGATCCTGTCCCCTGGGATAAAGCTCAAAATACATCTCAGCGACTCCAGATGTCGCACTAAAGGTGTACCGTCGAGACAGATCCAAGCTCTCTCGCCTTATGCATGCTAATGCCTACCAGTGCGGTTGTTACCTGTGGCATCGCGCTATATATTGGTGACTACCTTTTTAAGCAATTCCTGATAGGCGGTTGATAACTCTCGAGCTCTATCAAATTGGGGAACAAACGCATGCACGAACTGGATGACCGCTGGTTATCGGTTGATGAGATTAGTCAGTACCTCGGCGTGAGCAGCGACTCGGTGTACCGCTGGATCGACAAGCATCGAATGCCTGCCCACAAAGTGGGCAGATTCTGGAAGTTCAAGAAAACCGAGGTAGACGACTGGGTGAGAGGCGGTGGAGCTTCGGATCAGGCGAACAAGGGCGGTCGCGGCGCATGACGAAGGACAGGTACAGGATTTCTTTCACCTCGGGAAGCTTGTATCACCCGGAATCAGTTCCTCTGGCAGAGCTCTATCAAGCACTGAATGACTGGGAAGCAGTGCGTACTCAAGCTCTGAGTGAAAACCTGCTCCAGGCCAGGACAGAAAGCACGGCGAAACGCACCTGCCGCGAGGCTATAGCGCGTCTGAAAACCCTGAACAATGAGGAACTGAAGTTTTTGGTAGAAGCAAATCATCAGGACCAGGCTCATCTGCTGTGGGTTGCTGTATGCCGTCTTTATCGTTTTGTTGCGGATTTCGCTGTGGAAGTGCTGCATGAACGTTTTCTGGCTATGAAGCTGGACTTGGGCCTGGAAGACTTTGATGCGTTCTACAACCGAAAAGCGGAGTGGCATGAGGAACTGGATAAAGCCAGCGATTCAACACGGGATAAGCTGCGCCAGGTGCTGTTTAGAATGCTGAGAGAGGCGGGTTTGTTAGGAAAAGACAATGCCATCAACGCTGTACTGTTGAGTCCGGGGCTTGTGGAAATGCTCCGTCACAACAATCCGCAGGAACTGTTGTATTTTCCGGTCTACGAGTCTGATATCGGGAGGATATCCGTTTGAGCAAAGACATTGCCAGAATGCCAATGCAGGACAGGTATCAACACCTGTTTAGTGTGGTCTCAGGCCAACGGTTTCTGAATAAGCAGGGACTGGGTAATGAGGTGCCGTTTTTTATTTGCCCATACCGTCCCGAAGAAGCCGTTGAAATGGAGCGGCTCCAAAGGCAGTTGGTAAACCGGCTGGAACAGACCGGTATCCGTATTCTCAGTCTCAACCTGTACGACCTGTCTGTGGATATCTTGCAGGAAAGAGGAATATGGGATCAGGTGCTTGAAGCGGAATCCACAGTCTCGAAAGAACAATTCAAAGAGCTGTTGCAGGGCGTTCTGGATCCGGAACACCACCTGGTACCGGTGATTGCTCAAAAAATCCAGGGCGCTGAGTTTGACGTTCTGTTCCTGTCTGGTGTGGGCGAAGTCTTCCCCTACATACGTTCTCACAACGTACTCAACAACCTACAAAGTACCGCCAAGGATCAGCCAACGGTGATGTTTTTCCCAGGCACCTACACCCACTCCTTGGAGACAGGCGCCTCGCTGGATCTGTTTGGTCGGCTGCATGACGACAAGTACTACCGTGCGTTCAACATTTTCCATTACGAACCCTGAACGGACGCAATCATTCGAAGGGAAGTGACATGACACTGAAGAACATCTTTCTCAAGCCCGTTGATCGCCCGATTGAAGGCGTAATCAAAGCCGATGACGAAGAAAGCCTCCGTCTGGAAATCGAAGAATATGTGCTGACCAACGAGGTCGAAAAACGCCTCGAGCAGTTTCTTGATGCCTACAACAACTACGAGGGCGCCAATGGCGTTTGGGTATCAGGCTTCTTCGGCTCTGGTAAGTCGCATTTGCTTAAGATGCTGGCTCTGCTGCTAGAGGATCGTGAAGTTGATGGCGCTTCAACTCTCGACTTGTTCCTGCCCAAGTGCAGTGAAAACGAGATTCTTCGGGGTGATCTCAAGCGGGCAGTATCTATCCCGTCCAAAAGCATTTTGTTCAACATTGACCAGAAAGCGGACGTTATCAGTAAAACCCAGATTGATGCGTTGCTGGCTGTGTTCGTGAAAGTGTTCGATGAAATGTGTGGCTACTTCGGTAAACAGGGCCACATCGCGCAGTTTGAGCGAGACCTGGACAGCCGTGGTCTGTACGAACAGTTCAAATCTGAATACGAAAAGGTGGCAGGTCGCACCTGGCAAAGAGGGCGGGAGCAAGCCCTTCTGGAAGGTGGAAACATTGCAAAAGCGTATTCATTGGTTACCGGTGAAGACCAACAATCTGCCATGGGTATCCTCGACAAATACCGGAGCGACTACCGTGTATCGATTGAGGATTTTGCAGACAACGTAAACAGCTACATCGAGAAAAAGGCGAAAGAGGGCGGCCACAGTGAATTCCGCCTGAACTTTTTTGTCGATGAAGTGGGCCAGTACATCGCTGACAACACCAAGCTGATGACCAACCTGCAAACCATTGCTGAGAGCCTGGCAACCAAGTGCCGGGGCAGGGCGTGGATCATCGTCACGGCTCAGGAAGAGATGAAAAACGTTGTTGGCGAGATGGGCAAACAGCAGGGGAATGACTTTTCGAAGATTCAGGCGCGTTTCAATAACCGCATGAAGTTGTCCAGTGCTGACGTGGCAGAAGTCATCCAGAAACGCTTGCTGACCAAGACCGACGATGGCGTTAACCAGCTATCAGATCTCTACCACGACCAATCCAACAACTTTAAAACCCTCTTCGATTTTGCGGATGGCTCTGCTACCTATCGCAACTTCAGGGATCGCGACCACTTTATCCACAGCTATCCCTTTGTGCCGTACCAGTTTTCACTGTTTCAGTCGGCCATTCAGAACCTGTCCCAGCATAACGCCTTCGAGGGTAAGCACAGCTCAGTGGGCGAGCGTTCCATGTTGGGTGTTTTTCGGCAGGTGGCTGTTCATATTGGCGACCACAAGGTAGGCCAGCTTGCCACCTTTGATCTGATGTTCGAAGGGATCCGGTCCGCACTGAAATCCCAGATACAAAAGGCCATCATCCAGGCTGAAAAGAATCTGGATAACGATTTCGCTATCCGGTTGCTGAAAGTCCTGTTCCTGGTGAAATACGTCAAAGAGTTCAAGTCTACAGTGCGCAACCTGTGCGTTCTGATGCTTGATGATTTTAATCAGGACCTGCCAGCTCTTCGGAAGAGGGTAGAGGAAGCACTGAACCTGCTGGAGCAACAAACTTATATCCAGCGCAATGGTGACCAGTACGAGTACCTCACAGACGAAGAAAAAGACGTTGAGGAGGAAATCAAAAACACAGAGGTTGAATCATCGGTTGTCGAAGATGAGCTGGAAAAGATCATCTTCGACTTCATCATCAAGCAGCGCAAGATTCGCTACGATACCGAGTCCTCACAGAACTCAGGTCAGGATTACCCGTATTCCCGCAAACTGGATGACCGTCTGCATGGCCGTGAACACGAGCTGTCCATAAACGTGATCAGCCCGTTCCATGAGCACACAGACAACGAACAAATGCTACGTACCGCCTCCACCTACAAGGCGGACGAATTGTTTGTTGTGATGCCGTCAGACGAACGCCTGGTGCGCGACCTGCTCATGTTCAAACGCACTGAGAAATACATCAAACAGAATAACTCGGTCACTCAGCAGGAAGCGGTAAAACGAATCCTGAACGATAAGGGGTTCCAGAACCGGGAACGTGAGGCCCGTCTGCGGCAGCAGGTACAGCTCCTGCTCGGTAAATCCAAGCTCATGATTGGCGGTGCCGATGTTGAGGTGTCGAACGAAGATGCCCAGTCACGCATCATCCGTGGCTTTCACGAGTTGATCACCAGGGCCTATCCCAACCTCCGCATGCTCCGTGGTGTCTCCTATAGTGAAAACGACATCAGTAATTGTCTCAACCGTACAGAAGATGGTCTGTTTGGTAATGACGCAACCACCTTGGCGGAATCAGAGCAGGAAGTTCTGGCCTTTATCCAGAGCAATAACCGGGGTGGCGTCCGCACCACACTGAAGAGCCTGCTGGAGAAGTTTGAGCGCAAACCCTACGGCTGGTACTACGCAGCAATTCTCTGCACGCTGGCCAATCTGTGCGCACGTGGCAAAGTAGAAGTTCGCCTCGATGGCAACATACTGGAAGACAGCGAGCTCGAACGAGCCCTGCGTAACACCCACGGCCAAGGCAACGTCGTGCTCGAGCCACAAGTTGAGTTCACCGCTTCTCAGGTAAGAGCACTGAAATCGTTCTATGAGGACTTTTTTGACAGCCCACCCCGAAGCAGCGAGGCAAAAGCGCTGGGCAAAGAGACGGGTGAAGCCTTCCAGGAAATGGTTCACACGCTCAGCCCGCTGGCATCACAGGCAGAGCAGTACCCATTTCTCAATGCGTTAACGCCGGTATTGGAAAGCCTGAAAGAGGTTTCAGGTAAACCCTACACCTGGCACCTGACAGAGCTGGGCAAACAGGAAGACCGCCTGTTGGACATGAAAGAGGATGTTATAGACCCCATCCGAAAGTTCATGAGTGGCTCTCAAAAAGATATCTACAACCAGGCCCGCTCGTTCCTTCAGAACCAGGAGCCTAACTTCATCTATGTCCCGGGCGATGAGGTCGCCAAGATCCGCGCCATTCTGAACGATCCCAAGTGCTACAAGGGCAACCGCATCCAACAGCTAAAAGGGTATCTGGACAGCCTGCAGGGGCGAATTGACGAAAAGGTACAGCACACCCGGGCCGAGGCGGAGAAGTCGCTACAGACCATGCAGCAGAGAATGCAAAGCATGGAAGAATACCAATCCCTGCCGGAGCCACGTCAGGAAGAGCTGAATAAACCCTTCCTGGAGCTGACGGAATCCATCGGCCAGGAAACCTTGATTGCCGTGATCAAAGACCGGCTTCGGTACTTTGAAGAACAGGGTTATCAAAAACTGCTCGCCAAAATGGTCTCTCTAGCCAAACAAAAAGCTGAACCGGTTGAACCAAAAGATCCGGGCACGGTTGGCGAAGATGACTGGCAGCCAGAAGGGATCAAAGAAGTAGCCGAGGAATACGTTCAGTCACGCAACCTGCATGTAGCCTTCAACAAGGCCTGGTTGGCTGATGAGGGCGATGTAGACCGTTACCTGAACTCTCTTCGTGATGCCTTGCTCGCGGAAATTCGGCAAGGCCGGAAAGTGCAAATCTAGGAAGAAACATGCACGACACAGAACACGACGTACCGGCACTGGTCGCAGGGGGTGAAAACCTCACCGTAGAATTTAAAAGCGACCTGAAATGCTTACCTGACCGGGAGCTGATTGCGGCAGTGGTAGCTCTTGCCAACACAGAGGGTGGAGATCTGTTCCTGGGTGTGGAGGACGACGGCACGCCCACAGGCCTTCACGCGAACCACCGCAACCTGAGCACATTGCCAGCGCTCATTGCCAACAAAACCCTTCCATCATTGGCTGTGCGTGTTGAACCCCACGAACTGAGTGGCCAGCCCATTGCGAGGATTCGGGTTCCGAAATCCCGGCAGCTGGTCTCAACCTCCGAGGGGCTATTGCAGCGGCGCCGCCTGCGCATGGATGGAACGCCGGAAGCCGTCCCATTTTATCCACATGAGTTCGTTCAACGTGAGTCCAGCCTCGGCGTTACGGATCCCTCGGCACTGCCTGTGGATAACCTTTCCGTTGAAGACCTGGACCCAATTCAGCGGATTCGCATCCGTAACGCCATCAAAAAATATGGTGGTGACCAGAGCTTGCTGCCCTTGGCAGATGATGAGCTGGACGGTGCATTGGGGCTGACTGTGAACACCGGGGGGCAGCGCCGCCCAACCGTTGCCGGTTTACTCTTGCTAGGCAATGAAATGCAGTTGAGACAACACCTGCCCTCTCATGAGGTGGCGTTTCAGGTACTACGCGGCACCGACGTGCTGGTTAACGAGTTTTACCGCAAGCCGCTATTAGAGACGTTTGAAGAAGTAGAGCTGCTATTCCGCGCCCGGGTGGAGGAAGAGGAGATTCAGGTCGGGCTGTTTCGCGTGCCCATCCCCAACTTCGACCGCCGGGCCTTCCGGGAAGCCTTTGTGAACGCCCTGGTTCACCGCGACTACAGTGCCCTGGGCGCCGTGCACGTCAAACTGGACGACGACGGCCTGAGCATCAGCAATCCCGGTGGTTTTGTGGAGGGCGTCAACCTGGACAACCTTCTGGTGGCTGACCCTCGCTCCCGTAACCCCTTGCTGGCTGACATTATCAAGCGCATCGGCCTGGCCGAACGCACTGGCCGGGGCATCGACCGGATCTTCGAGGGTATGCTCCGCTACGGGCGCACCGCCCCCGACTACTCCATGTCGTCTGCTCACACCGTCTCTGTGCGCATGAGCGCGGCAGACGCGGACGCCGAGTTCCTGCGCATGATTGTCGAGCGGGAAGAGCAGACTGGCACTGAAATGCCTATCGATAGCCTGATCATTCTGTCCCGTTTGCGCAATGAACGGCGTTTAAAAACCGTTGATCTGGCTAAGTCTGTTCAGAAACCTGAAACGGCCGTAAGGGGCACTCTGGAAAAGCTGGTAGAAGCAGGACTGGTGAAAGCTCACGGTGGTGGGGCAGGTCGCACTTATACGCTGAGCGCCAAGGTATACAGAGGCGCGGGGGAGAAAGCCGCTTACGTGCGTCAGGCAGGCTTTGACACCATACAGCAGGAACAAATGGTGATGAGCTATATCGATCTTCACGGCAGCATTAAACGAGCAGACGTGGTTGAGCTTTGTCACATCAGTCCAGACCAGGCCTACAAGCTATTGTCGAAACTCAGGAAACGGGGCGAGATTGAGAAAGAAGGTGATCTTAAAGGGGCCAGTTACAAACGAGCGCGTTAATTTACACGCGGGGCGTGAATATATACGCCGGTTTATACGCCAGCGCATAACAACCGGTAACGATCAGCATTAAGGCAAGAAGTTATGGAAACCACAAAGCTCAAAAAATTTGCTCAATTTGCCCGCCGTAGCTTGATAGAGCAAGTCTCAGCCAAGCTCAAGCTGGTTTTGTCGGAAGAGAACCCCGCAAGGCGGGAGAGGCCTGAATCCGTCAGAAAGCTGGAAGAGGCGATAGCGGAGCAGGGCAAAGAGCAAATTATCGAGCGGGTAGCCTATATCTGGTTCAACCGATTTTCCGCTCTACGGTTTATGGACGTGAACCGCTATAACCGGGTTGGCGTGGTGTCTCCTGCAGAGGGGCAGTTCCAGCCGGAGATCCTGGCAGATGCCAAAATGGGGCATATCGATGAAGAAATCGTTCCAGATAAGGCTCGCCAGAAAATCTTCGCGTTGCTGGATGGTAAAACGCCTAGCCAGGATCCCCAGGGGGAAGCCTATCGCCTGCTGGTCGTAGCCGCATGTAACTATTGGTACAGCGCGATGCCGTTCCTGTTCGAACGCATTGACGACTACACCGAGCTGTTGATGCCGGATGACCTGCTTTCAGGCAACTCGATCCTGGCCTATACCCGCGAAGCCATGACGCCGGATACTTGTGAAGATGTCGAGGTTATCGGCTGGCTGTATCAGTTCTATATCTCCGAGAAGAAAGACCAAGTATTCGCTGATCTTAAGAAAAACAAGAAGGTTACTCCCGAAAATATCCCGGCGGCGACCCAGCTGTTCACGCCGCACTGGATTGTTCGGTATCTGGTGGAAAACTCGCTGGGCCGTCTCTGGATGCTCAACCGGCCAGACTCAGGCCTGATTGAACGGATGGATTACTACATTAAGCCGGAAGAGCCTGAGACTGACTTCCTGCGGATCAATAGCCCGGAAGAGATCAAGATCTGTGACCCGGCCTGCGGCTCCGGCCATATGCTGACGTATGCATTCGATCTGCTGTATGCCATTTACGAAGAGGAAGGTTACGAGCCTGCCGAGATTCCAGAGAAGATCCTCACCCACAACCTCTACGGCATCGAGATCGACGAACGCGCCGGGGAACTGGCCGCTTTTGCCTTAACTATGAAGGCACGGTCAAAGCAGCGCCGATTCTTCCGGAAGCCGGTGCAGCCCAATATTTGTGTGCTGGAGAGTGTGCGTTTCGACGAGGGTGAGCTAAAGGAATACATGGACTTTGTCGGGCGTGATCTGTTCGCTGCTCCGCTGCAAACCACCCTGCGTCAGTTCGAAGAGGCCGATAACTTTGGTTCCCTAATCCGTCCGGATGTGACCGACGTGGACGGCATGCTCAGGATTCTGGAGTCAAAGAACGTCTCCGGCCAGCTGTTTGTCAGCATGACCCACCAGAAGGTTCTGCAAGCTCTGCTGCAAGCCGATTACCTGAGCCCGAAATACCATGTGGTGATTGCCAATCCGCCGTATATGGGACGCAGGAATATGAATTCCAGACTTTCTGCGTGGGCAAAAAGCAATTATCCGAACAGTCAGGCAGACCTGTTTTCCATGTTCATGGAACGTTGTATGAACATGATCACGAGCGACGGATTCGTAGGGATGATCAATTTGCCGTCTTGGTTGTTCCTATCATCTTTTAGTGGATTGCGTAATACGCTTGTTGAAAATTACTTTATTGAGTCAATGCTACATATGGGAAGAGGGATCTTTGGTATTGATTGGGGTTCAACGGCATTCGTTGTTAGAAAGCGGAAATCACATGGAAGGGTTGGACACTTTTTCAAGTTGCACAAAAAGGTTTTTCAACATCTTTATCCAGAACCTGAATCAGTGACTTTGCAGGCCAATATACCCCGCAAAGCGCCATCGGCACTAATGTGAGTGAAAACTTGACCAAAAGCAGGTTGATAATGCCTGGAACGTGCAGGCTGAAGTCGACCAGCCACCAGGATTTGGCTGTTTTTTGATCAAGCCAGGGTCGCCAGGCAATAGCGGATTGCCCCGGCATGGTTTCCCGGGTGGTTTTAAGATATGGCCGTTGTCGAATTGGCTTATCCGGAGGAGGCGATTCCTTCGTAAAGATCTTGGTAAACGGCAAAGCCCGGACAGTGCCGACCAAAGCGCAGAATCCACTGCCGGCCGCTGTGCACCAGGCGGCAGGCCATGGTCATCAGTTCCTGCATCACCGTTCTCAGGCGGCGGCGCTTGGCCGGATGGCGCACTGGCGCATCTGGGGCGGTCAGTCTCAGGCCCATCCAGCGCAGCACGTTGTACCCCATCGTTGCGAAGGCCATGACCAGGTTGTTGGTGTCGAACTTGCCGGAGGGCAGGCGCTCCAGGTCCAGGTCGGTCTTGAACTCACTGTGAAACTGTTCGCTGGTGGC
>NZ_JBSXOP010000031.1:0-5000 GCF_056859535.1 Marinobacter sp. L-46 | reverse complement strand
AAGTTGATGGATCTTGCGAAGGTCAAAACCGGCATCACTGTCCCCGAGTTCGGGGTAAGTTAATGGCATGAGCCGTATACGTGGCCCGTATGTACGGTTCTGTGAGAGGGATGAGGCGGTAACGCCTCACCCTACTCGCTGCGTTTGGGGCCGCCAAACTTCCCTGTGACGAATATGTGACATATCTGTGCCAATCTTTGTGACGCCCCATTTGGATGGTTCGGTGAGATTGACCGTAAGTCTTTCGCTGTCACAGGTTGGGTAACCTCGCTGCGTATAGCCTGGTCAACCCTCATTTGGCAACCTCTTCTCTGGCATTACCCCAGTTGCCTTTAATTGTTGCTCACTGGTCTTCCTGAAACTCCAGCAGATCGCTGACCTCGCATTTGAATAATTTGCAGAGTCTGTCGAGCGCATCAAGATCGATCCGTTGAGCGGTCTCTTTATACAGCAGAGTCACCGTGTTGCGGTTCAGGCCGGTCTCTCGCGCCACATCTACGATTTTCATTTTGTGCTCGCCCATGATGCGGGCCAGGTGGCATCGAATCATCTCTAAATTATCCTTAATGAAAAAATGTTATCCAGAATGGCAAAAAGCTCTTGCAAATGTCCTTTTGTTGTCTAAAATGTCATTCAGGATGACATTCTGATATAGGGAATGTCTTTTGTTGATTTAGAATATCGCAGCGGAAGGAATATTTCGATGGAAAACTCTTACACCTATCTGACCACTGAAGAGCTGGCTGGTCGAATCAAATATGACTGCCGGACCATTCGCCAGTGTCTGAAAGACACGGTTCTCCTTGAGGGCAAGCACTACATCAAGCCGTTCGGCCGCCGCAAGATTCTTTTTCTTTGGGAGGAGGTCGAAAAGGAAATGTTAGACGGTGCCAGGGAGCATGAGCATTTGGCTATTCCCATGGCGAGCGGGGTGGTTTGTCATGGGTAAGGTCAGGACAAGGAAAGAAACCGGAAAGCTGTATTTGGACTTTATGTACGCAGGTCACCGTTGTCGGGAGCAAACGGCCTTGATGGACACGCCTCAAAACCGAAAGCGTGTAAACGCACTTTTGCAGAAAGTTGAGGCCATGATTCTCTTGGGTGACTTCAACTATGCGGAGTATTTTCCTGATAGTCGTAATCTCAAGAAGATCCAGGCCAGCCAAGCAAATTCTGGGGCAACTAATACCTCAGAAAATGGCAGGGCGTCTGATACTCCTTTGTTCGCAGACTTCGCTGACCAGTGGTTCCTCGAATCCAAAATCCAGTGGCGGAACTCCCACACTCGCAATGTGGAATCCATCCTGGCCAGTTCTCTCAAGCCAGCCTTCAAGGATAAACGGGTAGGCGAGATTTCCAAGCCGGATATTCTGGCCGCTCGTAACAAGATGGCTCGGCGGAAAGGAAGAGGGGCCAGTGGCTTGATGGCGCCCAAAACCATCAACAGCCACATGACCATTTTGCGGATGATTCTAACGGAGGCGGCTGAGCGGTTTGACTTCACGAATCCCTATCTGAACATAAAGCCGCTCAAGCAGCAGAGGGTACACATCGAGCCTTTCTCCCTGAATGAGGTAGAAAAGATTCTCGAAACGGTCAGAGAGGATTACCACAACTATTACCTGGTGCGTTTTTACACCGGCATGCGAACGGGGGAGGTTGATGGCCTCAAGTGGGAGTACGTGGATTTTGAAAAGCGGGAAATCCTGGTACGTGAAACACTTATCCACGGCCAAACCGAGTACACAAAAACGGACGGCTCACAAAGGGAAATTCCAATGTTTGGCCCCGTGTACCAGGCACTCAAATCCCAGTACGAGGCAACCGGCAAACTCAGCAAGTTCGTATTTTGTAACCGGCTGGGAGAGCCGCTGGACCATAATAACGTGACCAAGCGTGTTTGGTACCCTTTGTTGGAACACCTCAAGCTGAAGAAACGCAGACCCTACCAGACCCGGCATACAGCTGCGACGCTACTCCTCGCGTCGGGAGAAAACCCGGAATGGGTCGCCCGCACTCTGGGCCATTCCTCAACGGAAATGCTGTTTAAAGTGTATTCCCGCTATATCCCGAACCTGACTCGCATGGATGGCAGCGCCTTTGAGCGACTGATTCAGAGTCGGGTCATCGAAAACGATAAGGAGGTAGGTGATGAAACTGAATGATCTACGCCCGTTGATGCAGGAAACTTTTAAAGGCACCTACCGACTGACGGGGCGTGTTGCCTGTTTTGATGATGAAGGCATTCCGTATCTGAAACTTCGGTTGAGCAGCTGTGCCAGCGACATCGTGGTTCTGGCGGTAATTGGTTCTATATTGATTCCAGAGCACTTGGGCCACATGGATCTGGTCGTGGTCAAAGGGCAGGTGTGTGTGGGTGCGGAGGAAAGTGAGATCCTGCTGACCGATATCCGCCGCCCGTTGCAGGCAGACGTTGCCGGCTTGCCTGCATTGCAGACTTTGCCACGGACGTTCTGTCCGAGACCGGAGGCACTGGATCAGCTGGTGGCTGCGGTTCGGTCTTTGCAGTCAGCCCCGTTACAGATGTTCATTAAGCGAGTATTGGAGCGCCGTGACAGGCTGGAAGTCTTTCTAAAAGCTCCGGCGAGCAGGAATTACCATCATAACGAGCCTGGCGGGCTGCTGGCTCATTCCTTGGACGTGGCGAAGAACGTAGTGGTCATGACGAAGACCAATGAACCAGACATGCCACGAGAACTTCAGGAACTCGGTTTCGTCGCTGGTTTGTTGCACGATATTGGCAAGACCTACACCTATGATACGTGGGGTAAGCCGACAGCAACTGCAAGGTTGTGCGACCATGCCGACATGACTTTAGAGGCCTGCGCCTACGGCCTGGCTTATCTTGACAAGGTAGACCCTGATGCGGCTCTTGCACTCCGGCACATTTGGACCTGTGCCTCGCCCGGTGCTCGCTACGGTGTCAGCCCTGCGATGACGCTTGCCCGTTATGTTCGGGACGCCGATGCCCAGAGTGCCATGGCTGACAATCAGCGGAAGGCCTATCGAAAGCGCCAGCCAATCGGTTTTGGACGGCTCGGAAACAACACATATTGGCGGCCATCGATAGAAGCTCACGGATGAGGCGGATGAAAACTACAGTGAGGGGTGTGAGCACGTTGCGGCCACACCCCTTTTTTATTCGATGTTGTGTGAGGACAGCAGCTGGGCTGTGAAGCAGGCATTTACCCGGCAACGGTGCTAAGGTCAGGAAACATATCGCGTCCAGAGCGAAGGATATGCTGAAAATATACTACCTCCACGGCTTCGCCAGCCGCTTCGATATCACCAGCGACAAACTTAAAGCGCTCGCGAAGCTTGGCCCTGTCTATGGTCACGATATCGATTACACTCAAGTTTCGGAAGACGTCATTGAAGATAGCCTGGACAAACTGATGCAAGTGAACCCGGACCTTCTGGTTGGGACCTCGATGGGGGGATGGCTGGCGGGTATTCTGGGTGCCGAATCCGGCATTCCGTTTGTCGCCATCAACCCGGTGACGGATCCTGGTCACACTCTCAAGCCCTGGATAGGGCAGGGTGTTGATCATCAGGGGCACGCCTATCAACTGACGGACGAAGTGGTTTCAAGCTACTATCCCTTCACCCACTATGGCAGCGGGCTTGTGTTGCTGGATCAGGGGGATGAACTGATTCCGTGGAACGACACCGTCAGGGCGCTTGGGGATTATTTTCCGGTTCATAGTTTTGAGGGCGGCAGCCATCGGTTTGAGCACACGGAAGAAGCGTTGAAGCTGATTCGGGAACATGTGAAGGATTGAAACCGAAAACCCGGACTGGATGAACGGACGGACCGAACCATGAATTACGACACTCTCAAACAGCGCCACCGTGATGAGCGAGACGGCTACCCTGCCAATCTCAGCCTGCGGGTTCATCGGTCGCTGAGCTGGTTGCAGCGAGCAGAGCAACTCGACGACCCAGACAGCCGGTTCATCTTTCTGTGGATTGCGTTCAACGCCGCCTATGCCACAGAGATCAATGAAGAATACCGGACGACAGAGAAAACGGCCTTCCGTGGTTTCTTGGAGAAGTTAGTCGATCTTGATGCTGGCAAACAGCTGGATGAGCTGACCTGGACAGAATTCCCCCGGAGTATTCGGGTACTACTCAGCAATCGTTTTGTGTTTCAGCCCTTCTGGGACCATCAGAACGGAAAGCTCAGTGAGGAAGAGTGGCAGGACCAGTTTGCCCGTGCAAAAGTCGCCGCTCAGTCAGCCTTGGGCTCAGAGGATACCGCGACAGTGCTGGGCATTGCGCTTAGCCGAATCTACACCCTGCGAAATCAGTTGATACATGGTGGTGCTACTTGGGGCAGTAAGGTAAACCGGGAGCAGATTCGTGACTGTGTGGCCTTGATGAGCCAACTGGTTCCCGTCATTCTGACGATCATGATGGATCACCCCGAGACACTGTGGGGCGATGCCTGTTATCCGGTAGTGAAGGAGTAGTGGGCGACGAGTAAATGCATGCCTTCTAGTCCGCTTCGGCCTGATCAATGTCCAAGGAACGGTAAACAACCCACACTATGAGCTCTATGCCGCACTACCTGAAAAAACTGTTTTCCCGGGCGTATCGCCGTCAGCTTGCTGCTGAAGAACGCCAGAACGAGCTGCAGGCCCAGATTCAAGAGCATCTGGCGACACTTCCCAGATGTGAAGGACAAATACTGGTTGCCACTACCGAGAACCGGGATGAGGGCTTTTTCTGCGACGTGACGGTCCCGGCAAGAGTGTTGTTGGCCTGGGCAAGGGAAGACGCCGAGAGAACGGTGATTCAAAGCGTCAGTGCCCAAGCGGCGAGGGATGTGCTGCCAGTCTGGCTCGCCAATTCCACCTTCGACACACGCAAGGTGAGTCGGTTGCCGGAGGGCCATTTCGGCCTCGTTGAAGAGCGGATTAATGACTGGGTAACCGATGGAACCGCTACGGTGTATTGCCCGGAATGCGGCCATGAAG
>NZ_JBSXOP010000030.1:0-25322 GCF_056859535.1 Marinobacter sp. L-46 | reverse complement strand
ATGACTCCAGCTCCTTTCGTTCAGAGTCGCTCACTTCAAGGGGTCTAGCTATTCGCGCCATGGTTGTTTCTCCTGTCTCTACTTGTGAGATTATACAGGATCGGAGAATTATCTATGCGAATTTTTGTTAAGGGACACTAGTGGCGGCCCTTTGTAAAGGCTGCACCAGCGCGCCAACACCTCATCCATACTCCAGGGTTCCACCTCATCCGGGCTGAGCTTCACCACCAAGTGGTAGTGGTTCGACATCACCGCATAAGCGGAAACATCCACCGCGAACACAGATGCCAGAAGCCGGATTCGCTCTTCAATCCAGCCCCGCCGGTGCTCATAACAGCGCCCGGTGGCGCGGTCTGTTCGGCGACAATTAGGATGACCGGTTAGCGACAATTATCTTGGCCGGTTGGGTGTAACAATTGGCCCCTTGTTTTCCATGGTGGAGCAATGGGTGCCAGGCCAACACATAACCAACCGACAAGAGGAGCTGTTCATGCAGCACCGACAAAATGGCGCAAGCCAGGAAGTGGCTGCCGCCAAGGCGGGCATTTCCGTTCGATCCGGACGACGCATCGAGACGTCAACACAAAAACCCCGCGTTAACACCGAGCGGCAGTGGCGCACCCGAGAAGATCCACTGGAAGCCGTTTGGGAGACAGAGTTGCTCCCTTTGCTACAAGCCAAGCCGGATTTGACCGGAACAACCCTGCTGGATTACTTGCAGGAGCAGTATCCTGAGCATTACGACCAGACCATTTTGCGCACACTGCAACGCCGGGTGAAGCAATGGCGAGCACTGCATGGGCCGGAGCGTGAGGTCATTTTTCGCCAGCAGGCCGTTGTGGCACAGCAGGGGTTCTCTGATTTTACCCACCCCGATAACCCCGTTACGATTCAGTCCAAGGCCTTTCCACATCTGCTCTATCAGTTTCGACTGGCCTACAGCGGCTGGCGCTCGGTCACCGTGGTTCAGGGCGGTGAGAGTTATGCAGCTCTGGCGACGGGGTTGCAGCGAGCCCTTCAGCAGGCTGGTGGCAGCCCTGTTGAGCACCGCACGGATAGTTTAAGTGCGGCACGCAATAACCGTCAGAACGTTTGGACAGAGGCTTACAGTGAGCTGTGCCAGCATTACCGCATGACGCCCACCCGGAATAATCTGGGGCAGTCTCATGAGAACGGTGTGGTGGAGTGCGCCAACGGCTCGCTCAAGAAGAGGCTGGCACAACAGCTGTTACTGCGCGGCCACAATGACTTCGAGAGTATCGAGCAGTACCAGGCGTTTATCGATTGTGCTGCCGACAAGCTCAATCGTCGCAATCGAACCCGTGTACTTGAAGAGCAGGCAACCTTGCAGCCACTGCCGGAGTTTACGGCGGCGGAGTATCAGACCCTCCACCTCAAGGTGACACGCAGCTCAACGATCGAAGTCCGCCGCGTTGTCTACACCGTGCCATCGCGACTGATTGGTGAGTCGGTGCAAATCCGCCTGCACCACGACAAGCTGGTACTGTTCGTTGGGCAGCAGCCGGCACTGACCTTACCTCGCGTGTATCCGAAGGCCGGCGATAACCGCGTCCGCAGCGTCAATTACCGGCACGTGATCTGCTCGCTATCCTCCAAGCCACAGGCCTTCCGTTACTCTCAGCTGCGTGATGACCTGCTCCCGGACGACAACTACCGCGAACTCTGGCAACTCGCGGATGAGCATCTTGAACCCCGTGAAGCCTGCAAGTGGATCGTGACCGCCCTTCGACTGGCCTTCGAATACGATGATGAACAGTCGCTGGGGGAAGACCTGTTGATAGAAGCCCGGGCCGGCCGGTTCGCGTCAATTACCGAGATCCAGTCACGCTACCTTCGCGGCAATCCCGATCTCGAATTCTCAGCTTCAAGTCAACACACCCTGGTCAGTTATGACGACTTGCTGTCTTCGATCCGCAGCCAAGAGGCGTCGATATGACCGACTCCGTCGCCTTGCTGCTTAAAGAACTGCGTCTGCCGGCCTTCCACCGTCACTATCAATCGCTCTGGGAAACGGCCATTGAAAAGAACTGGTCACACACGGATTACCTAGCAGCCTTATGTGAATACGAACTCTCGGACCGCTACCAGCGTCGAACTCAGAAGTGGCTGCGGGAGGCAAAGCTTGCGGCCAACAAAACCTTCTCGGCGCTGGATCAGAGCGGCTTTAGCCGCCCCTGCAACGCCGCACTGGCCAAGCTGCAACAAGACAGTGACTGGGCACACCATGCCGACAATGTGCTGTTGATCGGCCCCAGCGGCACCGGCAAAACCCACATCGCCAATGCCCTGGGCCATCAACTCACCGAGCAGGGCGTGCGCTGCAAGCTATTCCCTGCGATAACGCTGGTTCAGCACCTACAGCAGGCCAAGCGCGATCTCGACTTGATGACCGCCATGACACGCCTGGATAAATACCGAGTCATCATCATCGACGATATAGGCTATGTAAAAAAGACAGATGCAGAAACCCAGGTGCTGTTCGAGTTCATCGCTCACCGCTATGAGAGTGGCAGCCTGATCGTCACAGCCAACCAGCCCTTTAGCGAGTGGGATCAAATATTCCCGGACAGCATGATGACCGTAGCGGCCGTAGACCGACTCATACACCACGCGACGATTATCGAATTAGAGGGGGAAAGCTACCGACGACAGCAACAGCTTAAGCAGGCTGGAAAGAGTAAAAAGTAAGACCACCCAACCGGCCATCATAGTTGTCGCGGACCGGACAAGATAGTTGACGCCAGACATCTGACTGAACACAATGAGATTGGGACATAGCGGCTGGCAAAAGGCTGTATGTGAAGAGTATAAAACGGAAGATTTCCTTACCTATGTCAGAAACTGTGTTTAATGTGGGAAATGAAAAAGAGCGTCGCACGCTCTGGATCGTTCTTGGTCTCAACCTTGCAATTGCGGCGGGATTCTTCGCGACCGGTGCCGTAGGCGATTCCAGTGCTCTGATCGCCAACGGGCTCGACAACACATCCGACAGTTTAGTCTATGGAATCAGCCTTTTTGCCTTGTCACGCTCATCCAAGTGGAAGCGTGGTGCCGCAAACGTATCGGGCGGCCTGCTATTAGTCTTTGCTGTCGGCATCTTGATCGACGGATGGAGACGCTATGTTGGCGGCTCTGAACCACTGGGACCATTGATGATTTCGATGTCACTGGTCGCCGCCGTCGTCAATCTTGTTTGCATCTGGCTGCTTAGCCACCTTAAAGAACCGGACGTAAACATCCGTGCCGCCAACACCTTCAGCCTCAACGACTTCGCATCGAACGGTGGGATTTTGGTCGCAGGCGGTCTTGTCTGGTGGTTGGGCGACAGTTGGCCCGACCTCGTTGTCGGGATCGCGATAGCCACCATAGCGGTATGGGGAGGCATCGATATCCTGCGTGACGCCCGCAAAGAACATCATAAAGTGGAGCATGGGATTGAGAAATGACCGCAGCCTGGGGCGCATTGTAGGGGCTTATTTTTTAAAACTCGTCGCTGTATTTCAAGTTGGTTTACAGCGTGATTCATGGACAGGCACTAGCCTGACCAATGCTGGTGTGTTCAGAGGTTTCTGGAGTCTCTGCCATGGCCGCTCGTATGGGGTTCAGGTCAACGTAGGCCATGCAGGAGAGAAGAGCCTCTTCGGTGTCCAGGGCTTGGGATTTAAAGCGGCTTTCCCAGAAATGGCCGGTGCACTCATCTTCCCGGTTGGCTTGCCTCGCAATCGGCTCGTTCAGGCATTTCATAAACCAGCTCAAATCCGCCAACCGTTGCCGGAAGGTTTCTGCGTACTCCTCCACTCGCCGAAGCTCTGCAGCGCACAGTTCATAATGATCATGGACAGGCACTAGCCTGACCATTAAGGTCATTAATCGAATGGTGATTGGATGCTTGGTTTGTGCGGTCGTTCTCATTATTTGGATGCGCCGGGATCTGACTTTGGGCAGTCTCGTGGGTTATGGAGTTACTTCCGTCGACTGGATCTGCCGGCTCTCGTGCAGCGCCTGGGCTCTTTTAACTTTCAACGCCAATTCGCCAAGCTCATGTGCAGTTGCCACATAAAAGAGCGTGATGGTAACCAGTGGGATGAGAATTGCACCTACGAACGTTGCCGCCAGCAGGAAATCGAGGAGGAAAACGCTCACGACGAACAAGACCCACATCACGAAGAAGCTGATAAACATCCCGATGTTGGTTAATACGAAATAGACATTCGGAACAAAGCCAAACAGCTTTCTCCAGTCCCCGGATAAGACGTATCGCACCATTCCGCACTGAAACGTTGGTGCTGAAATGAGCGCCCACACGCTGTATACGATGAAGGCTGTTAGCAAATCTGAGCCGACATCCTGAATAAACGCCTCCACACCCTCAGTGAAGAGCAAATGGATATCCGAAATCATGTCAAATATTCCGGAAACTCCGAGAAGGCGGCACACTATCCACGGTACCAGAAAATAGGCAAAGAGTGCCGCCCACAGAATCGCCCCGCGTTTAAGCCACAAAACAATGTCTACAATAGCCTGTGGACAGGCACTAGCCTGACCGACAGGCACTAGCCTGACCTTAGGCACTAGCCTGACCCGATCCCCAAAGGCCCGGCGGTTTCGACCCCGGGCCTTTGTCGTTTCTGGCTTTCGGTTTCACTGCGTCTATTTCGGGGTTATGGCAAAAAGGCAGCGGCATTCCGCCGCGAATTCTGGACATGCGCCGATTTCAGGCGAGCGACGTTCTCGGCGCGCGCGCCGATAGTCTGATTTGAGAAAGAAGGGGAGGGAGCCTAAGCCGCTTGTCGTCGCCGTCCAGGATTTCGGTAATCCTGATAGCTGTCTTCAAAGGCTGTCGCCCGGTGGCACCACCGTTCCGGGTCCAGATTCAGCCGTTCCAGAATCGGCAGCGCGCTTTCGTCAATGCAGCCGCGTTTGTCGCTCCGGCTGATCCGCCCGGTGCAATCGACCAGCTCCAGGTAATCTTCAAAACTGAACAGGATGCCTCGCTGGAAGCCGTTTCGAATCACGCCTTCAAAAACCAGTAGCGGTTTTAACGGTACCGAAAAATCATTCAACGCTTGCTGTTCCGTTTGCCGTGCAATGGCTTCCGCCAGATCGAAGGTGGGATGAATGCGTTCCGAGCGCGCCAACACCTCATCCATACTCCAGGGTTCCACCTCATCCGGGCTGAGCTTCACCACCAGGTGGTAGTGATTCGACATCACCGCATAAGCGGCAACATCTACCGCGAACACAGATGCCAGAAGCCGGATTCGCTCTTCAATCCAGCCCCGCCGGTGCTCATAACAGCGCCCGGTGGCGCGGTCCTGCCCGCACAGGAATGTGCGGCGCACGCAGCGTGAGATCACGTGGTAGAAGGGGGTGTCTGAAACGCTGACCAGTTCTGCTCTGGCTTTGGGCATGGTGGGGTCCTTGTCTTCCGTGACTGTTGACATGCTCATATCATGCATCAATAATTTGAAGCTGTATATATGTACAGCATCTTGTTGCCGGATATAACTGGCTTATAAATGTTATTGGTTCCGGTGTTCCACTCAGTGGTATGGTTCGCGTATGATAAGGATCTTCAGAACGAAAACGTTTTATCGATGGATGCGGAAAAACGGAGTGAGCGATGATGATCTCCGCCAGGCAGTTATGGAAATGAATGAAGGTCTGATAGATGCGGATCTTGGTGGTGGAGTTTTTAAGAAAAGGATTGCATCGCACAGTCATGGCAAGAGAGGTGGCTCGAGAGCGCTAAAGGCGTTGGCAGCGGATTTGTTGCAGTATTCAGACCAGGAGCTGCAGAAAGCTCACATAAGCAAAGTGTTGAAAGAGATTACTTATGGCAACCACTGACAGAGACAACCGGCTGTTGAATGAAATTCGAGAAACAGCATTGGACCTCCATGCCGTTGGGCTAATAGGTAAACGGCGACTCGGCGAATACGAAGAGCTGTGTCGCACTGACAGTAGAGAGCTCCCGCCGGAAGAAATCCGGAATATTCGCAGCCAGACCCGTATGAGTCAGGCTGTGTTTGCTGCCATTCTTAACGTGAGTGTTTCAACCGTTCAGAAGTGGGAGACGGGTGAGAAAAAGCCTGGCGGAGCATCGCTGAAATTGTTGAACCTTGTGAGAAGAAAGGGCATCGAGATTTTGTATTTATAACTAAGCTAAATCGTCCATCCCAACACCAAGCGCCTCGGCCAGGGCTTTCAGAACTTTGGTGGACGCAGTTTTGCCAGTGTTCTCAATCTGGCTGATGTATGACTTGCCAACTCCGGCCGCCTTGCCAAGGGCTTCTTGGGTCAGCCCGCGGTATTCTCGCCAGATCTTCACCGGGTGTTCTTTCCCAAAACTGATCATGGACAGGCACTAGCCTGCCCAGATCCCCAAAGGCCCGGCGGTTTCGACCCCGGGCCTTTGTCGTTTCCAGTGGGCCCCCCCCAGTGGACAGGCACTAGTCTTTAATTACGGCCTCAGTGGCGGCGGTTTCCGCGACAGCATCTTGGACACCGGCTGGTTTACCTCCAGCGACACCGGCCTGCTGGACCAACTGTTTGCCAGCCTATTGAGCACCGAGCAGATGGTGTTTGAAGTGCTGGATGTCGACCCGTATGACAACTACTACGACTTCACGCAGGGCATCGACCAGGAGCTGATCAACGTGGTCCAGGGCCCGGTTGTGAATCCGCCCGTCTCCGTGCCGGAGCCAGGCTCCCTGGCGCTGCTGGGCCTTGGCCTGATGGGCCTGGCACTGCGCCGCCGCAAGTAAGAAAGCGGTGTTGCCGCCTGCCTGCGTTGGGTGGGCGGCACGCAGGCAGATGGTTCGGCGTTGGTGTACGGCAAAGAAAACGTGTTGAATCCGCACTTTGTTGCGGCCGGCAATTGGTATTCTTAAGCCACATAGAGCGGCGGTTGGCATCGCGCCCACCATTCGCTAACATCAGGGCCAACCACCTAAGGACAGATGAGAGGTCGAATGAAGGACCATGAATCCACGGGCCAGATTGCCCCTGCCCGGTTTTGCCAAAACCCAAGTCCCCCGCCGTACCAAGCCGGCTGGTTTCTTGTTGACCAGGCCAAATGCCCGGATGCTTTGAAGACGCTGTTTGAGACAGAACAGCGCCCCCAATACGACCTGCCGTATCTGTATTCTGGCTTCAATGAACAGGCCTATCACGGCCCACTGTTGATCGAGCCCGTCGAAGAGGCATGCCGCGACTGGCTTGAGCGCTGGCTGGCGGATGGAAAAGCGCTGGCGCTGTATGGCCAAAACCTGTCGATTGAAACCGTGCGCGATCACTGGGTATCGCTGAACTGGATCAATACACCCACGGGTGAGGGTTTTTTCCGGTATGCCGACCCCGCCAGTTTTGCGGGTGTCGGGTTGTCACTCTCTCTGCACCAGTGTCAGCGCCTGCTGGGCCATTCGCAGCGATACAGGGTTGTCATGCCGGCGTCCATTGGTCGCTGGAGCACTACGATAGCGACAATTCCGTCACATCAGTGGGCGCGGATCCTGGCACCTTTCAGTTCACATCGAATAATGTCGCAGCCATAGTAGCCTATCGCCGCCGGCTCCTGGCTCACTCGCTGGCTGAACAGCACCAATTGCCCCCTCAATTGCTTGAGGACTGGTTTTCACAGTTGACCAGTCTTGGTGCGCCCACTGAAAAAGCGCTTGTCGAAGCCAGTGAACTGCTGATTACCGCAGGTTGCACGGCGCTTATCGGCGACCAACTCAAAGAAACACTAAGGTGCGCCGGAGACGCTTGGTCCGACCGGCTCGAAGCGCTCGCCGACATGGACGACTTACAGGAAGGACCCTGATGACCGCAAATGCCACCCTCCCATTCAGCCCCAGTTCTGCGCCTCTTGGTGAACACGGGGCGCCGGTATGCCGCCGGCAAACCGCCGATCTGTTGCTGCAACGCACAGACAATCTGGGCCGCCCCCTGGCCTTTACCGATGCAGGTACCGTCATGGACATGGCCGCCAAATCCGTCAGCGGCACAATCCTTGATGGGCCCGAGCCGGACCAGATCGCCCATCAGGCCCGGTTTGAGCGGCTAACTATCGGTGAAGTCCGCTGGCACTGGTCAGAGAAGCCGGAAGGAGAGCATCTGATCGGCATAAACACCGTCAGCGAGAAACTCCGATTTATACCGGGCGAAACGTTGGAAGACGGAGTTGAACTGGACGTAATAGCTCGCGAGCGCAAAGCCACTGCGATCCATCTGCCGGCGCCAATGGTTATCAATCTGCGGGAGGAATCGCTACCCGACGATGATCTTCTGACCGCCAGACAACTGAATTACTTCAAGGCCAACGGCAACAACGCACTGCTGTTCGTGCACGGCTACAACGTCCCCCACGGCGATTGGGGCCGATTTCTTAAGGGTGAGGGGCGCAGCCAGAACTACCACGGCAACACCCGCTCGTTCCGCCGCCACCCGGTGTGGCATCTCTACAAAGCTACTGTGTGGCAAGACGCCGATGCACTTTCTGAGTCCCTGTTTACGCCGTTGGAAGATGACCAACTGAACGGAAACGGGCTGCACAACTGGGCGGTGCACATGGAATACCGGCTGAATCGCGCGGCGGGTTTTGACGGAAAAGACTGGATGCCGTACAGCCGGATTATCAACGTGTCCTGGCCCGGCGACACCGGCTCGACGGATTTCATGCAGGCAGAGCTGAACGCTATGGCCGCCGGGCGTCGCCTTGCGCCGCTGTTGCAGCAACTGCACTCAGCAGGAATAGCCATCAACATCATCACGCACTCATTGGGTGCGCGGGTTGCGCTCACGGCCCTGAACCTGCTCGGCAATATCGGCTACCGGGATTTGGTGGATCACCTGTTCCTCTGGCAACCCGCCGTTGCCGACAACGCCCTGACAAACCAGGCTAGCCGGGATGTTCACCCGCTCGGCCTGGGCGTGTTTCCAGAAGCCCATGGGGCAGCACGCCGGATTGTGGTGCTGCACTCCAAAGGCGATGGCATTCTCGGGCCGGAAGAGGCTTCTGATAAAGACTGGTGGAGCCGGATAGTCCGAAGGGTCTCGCCCTTGGCCACGGCGACATGGCAGATAGCAACTTCCGAAGACCCGATGGACGACGCACTGGGTTACCTGCATGGCGCCTACGACAAAAAATGGTGGACCTTTCCCAGCTTCCTGGACAACGGCTTCGGCCCCGCCATGGAGAAGCTTTACGCCGGCTACCTGCCGCTAACTCTTGAACCCGGCAGTGTTGCCCATCCACAACGCTCAGCAAGCAGCGCAGCCAGTTTGCAACAAACCGTCGCCGATAACTGGGCGCGCCTGGAGCAGGACGCCATCGCCGAAGCCAGAGCACTCTGGCAACCCTGCATGGATTGTCTGCGAAACGGGACGCGACCACCTCAATACAGGCTACTGGTCCCCCTCGGTCACCGGGCCAGTATCAGCCCGAACTTGGCGCAGGATTACATTCGGCATCTGAGAAAGCTGGCGCTGAACGGATGGCGGCCTGAGAGACCCCCGCGGCCGGCGTTGGGGTATGTGGGGTTTGATGAGGTAGCGGGGGACGAGGCATCTTCTACATTCGACCCATTCATTGCAGATATGCTGGACCACGGAGCGTTTGCTGACGTGAACCAGTCCCGGTGGCTTTTCAGTCATTCCGGGATGCGTATTCCAAGTGATGAAGTCTTCGCGGAGGTTTACCGAAAGGAAATCATGGAAAACCACCTATTGGCAAACTCAAGATTCGGGCGTTACTAATGAGCAAAATTAAGGTCGGTGTTCTTGTCGGGCTCGTTCTTGTTTTTGCCGGATATATCCTATGGGACACGCTGACTTATAGCGGGCCTGTTATGAGTGCGGCGGTCTCATCTGATGGCGCCTACGCACTGACGGCGCACCGGGAGAACCACTTGGTTTTGTGGAACCTTCGGAGCAAAGAACGGCAAACGATCAGCCGAAACGCCAATATTTACAGTGCCTATTTTATTAAGGGTCAGCCGGTATTCCTTTGGCAGGACCTTGAAGGTCGAGTCGTTGCGCAATCGGTTAACGGTAATGTGGAGCAAACCTTTACGCTAGAGAGTCAGGCTTATGGACACCTGATGACCAGAGACCTCCGCCATTATTATTTTTCAGATTTGGGCTGGGGCATCTACCGGCGGGCGGAAGATGGTAGCCTGGACACGCTCAAGGCCAAAGACGGCAAGGCGTTCCTCGGCTACATGAAATTACTCAACTTGGCTATGGATAGTGATGAAAAATGGTTGATTTCCTCAGGTAGCGGAGAGGCCAAAGGGTTTGAGCCGCCATACTATCGATCATTGGACGATGTTTTAGAGAGAGCGCCTGAGTATAAAAAGCTCAACAGTGTTGCCCTGTGGGAATTGGAGAGCGGAAAGCCAATTGCAAAACTGGATGGCAACTCGGCCAAAACCCACGCCACCATAAGCCCCGATGGCCAGTGGGTCATCAGCGGAGATGAAAATGGTATCGGCCTGTACTGGAACACCGAGCGCCCCGAAGAGCGCCACCGCTTGGCACGTTACCATTCCGGGATCTTCATCGACGATACTCCCTATGAAATGGGTGATCCCAGAAACCGGGACACCAGTGGGTTGATTGACGCTCCTCCAGGCACTAACAACGCCACCATCGCCCAAGCCTTCATCCACAACAGCGAATACTACCTCCGCTTCGGCAACAACAGCCACATCGCCGCCCTGTTCAAAGCTGGCAGCCCCTGGCCGGTGAAGTATTTTGATCTGGGCGAATCGCCCGAGTTGGTCACCCACGGCTCCAATTACAGCCGCAATACCGCGATTGCCACTTCCCCCGAAGCGGGCGTGCTGGTCATGGGCCATCGCACCGGTGGTGGTATCAGCGTTTATCAGTTTGATGCAGATAAGCTGACGCTGGACCGGGTCTGGGTCGTTGAGTGACAGTGTCTGCAGTCAGACCTGCTTAGGAAGGTCTGAATAACCGGTGATTTTTGTCGATGTTGTTTCAAAACCGCAAAAATCGGGATTTTCAGACGTTATTCTCCCGTTATTTGTGTGTTTCTTGCCCGTTTCCCGCCATTTTGGCGGAAAACGGGCGCACTGGCCCTACGCCAGTAGGTATTTTTCACCGATCAGCAGGTTGCTGAACGCGGCTAGCAAATGCAGCCGGTTGCTGTTTTTGGCAAGGCCGCGATAGCGGACCTTTTCATAACCGAAGACCTGCTTGATGTACCGGAACGGATGCTCGACCTTGGCACGAACACTGGCTTTGATTTTCTCGGCTTTCAGCTTGTCGGCATCCAGCTTCTTCCGGGTGCCAGGCCTTTTGGCAATGAACCAGGAGACGTTTTTGCGGTACTTATGCTCATCCCGCTTTTGAATGCCAAGGTAACCGGCATCACCGAAGATTCGTTGCTCTTCACCATGCAACAGTTTGTCGGTGGGCACGATGTCATGAACGTTGGCAGCAGTGGTATCAATGCTGTGAATCAGGCCAAGTGTGTCGTCGACACCAATGTGCATCTTCATGCCGAAGTGCCATTCGTTGCCTTTTTTAGTCTGGTGCATCTCAGGGTCGCGTTTGCCAGCTTGGTTCTTTGTCGAGCTGGGGGCAGAGATAATGGTGGCATCTACGATGCTGCCTTCGCGCAACATCAGGCCGTTCTTCTCCAGGTGTTTGTTCACCTCTTTAAACAGCGACTTGCCAAGACCGTGCTGCTCCAGGAAATGCCGGAAGTTGAGAATGGTGGTCTCGTCCGGCAAGCGGTCCAGCTTCAGACCGGCAAAGTGCCGCATGGATTCGATCTCGTAAAGAGCATCTTCCATCGCCGGATCGCTCAGGTTATAGAACAACTGCATGCAGTGAACTCTCAGCATGGCAGCCAGAGGATAAGGAGGCCGGCCATTCTGGCCCTTCGGGTAACAAGGCTGATCATGGACAGGCACTAGCCTGACCAAACCGGCCATCATAGTTGTCGCGGACCGGACAAGATAGTTGACGCCAGACAGTATGGTGAAGTCCTTGTCTTCCGTGACTGTTGACATGCTCATATCATGCATCAATAATTCGGATCTGTATAGATGTACAGTATTTTGGTGTTTTAGTGTGTTTCCCTTATTTCTGCTATTTCTCAAACTCTATTTTTGTATGTACAATAAATCCAGATGAATATTGAATTCGATCCAAGGAAGGATGAGAAGAACACTGAAAAGCACGGTGTTTCGTTAGCTGATGCCGCCAGGCTCGAATGGGATTGGGTGTGGGCTATGGAGGATTTTCGTAATGATTATGGCGAGCGCCGAATGATTGGGTATGGCCCCATAGGCGATCGTGTCTACTGTGTTGTTTACACAGAGCGAAAAGGCATCCGCCGCATAATCAGTCTTCGAAAGGCAAATCGTCGGGAGGTGAGGCTTTATGCAGACAAAATCTAAATCAGGTCGGAAGTTTACGCTGCCCTCGAGTGATGAAGAGTCTGGCATTAACGAGGGGATTGCACAAGACGCAGATACACGCGAACTCACGGAAGAAGAGTTCCGCCGGTTGCGTCCGGTTGGTCGGCCCAAAGCGGAGACCACTAAAGAACGGATAACTATCAGACTTTCACCGGAGGTCGTTGAGCAGTTTCGCGCTACGGGTAGTGGCTGGCAAACCCGAATGGACAAGGCGCTTCAGGAATATCTGAGAACCCACAGTCAGTCCGATATTGAGAGGTTGGGATAATGCACAACAATCGAGGGAATCTACTGCGCTAGAATTTGAGCACAGCGTGATTCATGGACAGGCACTAGCCTGACCAATCACGCCACCAACCATCTTTTACACTCTTTCACCAACACCCCTCCAGATTTGCGCTATGGTAAGCAAAAAAGGAGGTTAGTATGCTCAAAAGGGTTGATCATGGACAGGCAATCGTCTGAGTAGTCTGCCAACTTTTGGGTTGGGTCTTGATGAGTCTTTGTTTACCATATTGGATTGATCATGGACAGGCACTAGCCTGACCCTGCTGCCCCTGTTGTGGTCTTGCCAAAGATCAAAAATTCGGAATTCAGGGCGTTCGCATCGTCAAATGTTTAAAACAAGCGAGATCAAGACTACGCTTGTTGGCAGGTGCTCACCATGCGGGGCATCGGTATCTTCTTTAACAGTAATGGATAAGGAGAACAGTATGCATAGCAAGAAACAGGGATTATCCCTTGTCACAACGTCCGCTGCTTTGATTCTGGCGGCTTCACAGGTAATCGCAGAGCCAAAACTTGAGGTGGAAGTGTTTGAGGCCGGCGTGGAAGGTCGCGGGGATTCCATCGGCACGGTTACACTCACCGCTTACGATCACGGCGTGCTGATTGAGTCTGACCTGACTGGGCTATCGCCCGGAATTCACGGCTTTCACCTTCATGAAAATCCGGACTGCAGCCCAGTAGAAAAAGACGGAAAAACAACGCCTGCAGGGGCCGCCGGTGGACACTACGACCCAGAAAATACCGGGAAGCACAAAGGCCCGTTCGATAAATCCGGACATCTTGGCGACCTGCCGAGGCTGCACGTTGGCCAGGAGGGAGAAAACGCCCAGACCAATATTGCGCCGCGGCTGCAGCTGAGCGATTTTAAAGGCCGGGCCCTGGTGATTCACGGTGGGGGAGACAATTACTCGGATTCACCCCAGCCTCTTGGGGGTGGCGGTGCCAGAGTGGCCTGCGGTGTTGTTGCGGGTTAAAGCCTTCATCAGGCCCCGGTGATCACCACTGACCGGGGTCAATTCCTCCCTCCACAGCACTCCCATCACCGGAAAATTACGTTAAGCTTTGTCTATCGCCAACCAGATAAGGACTTACGCGCCTATGAAACTCCGCTTCCTCGGTGGTACAGGCACCGTCACCGGCTCCCGCTATCTGCTTTCCGACGACAATCACCGCATGCTGGTGGATGGTGGCATGTACCAGGGAACAATGATCATGGACAGGCACTAGCCTGACCCACTAGGTCAACTAAGCTAAATCGTCCATCCCAACATCAAGCGCCTCGGCCAGGGCTTTCAGAACTTTTGTGGACGCAGTTTTGCCAGTGTTCTCAATCTGGCTGATGTATGACTTGCCAACTCCGGCCGCCTTGCCAAGGGCTTCTTGGGTCAGCCCGCGGTATTCTCGCCAGATCTTCACCGGGTGTTCTTTCCCGGTTATCAGGCGTTCGGCAATGTCTCCCGGAACGGTTTCATCCTCGCCGATGGCCAGCTCCTTCATTGCAGCGCTGGCGTCTGCAGCATCCTGCGCATCTTCAGCAAGTGCCAGCAGCTCGAGATACTCGTTGTAGGGCACCACGGCATATTCTGGTTTGCCTTCTCGTTCAATAATTTGAGCACTCATTTGTAAACGTCTCCTCTTGTGCCTATCTTCAGCACCAGTACCACCAATTCACCGTTATCAATACGGCATATTGCCCGATAACTCCCTTGCCTCAGCCTCCAGAAGGGCTGGCCTTTCATTGGTTTCCAGTCGCCTTCATAGGTATATGGGGCTTGAGCCATATTTGTAAGTTCCTGATGCATTTTTAACGCCTTTGTTTTAGGCATTTTTTGCAGGGCTTTCAGGGCTGACTTTTTGTAGGTTAGTTTGTACATCAGGCGAGTTTACTTTTGAGTTTACTGGGGGTCAACAATTGCGAGCTTTGGCTTTGGGGTAAAGATCATGGACAGGCACCAGTGTCCTCCATAGCAAGTGTAAACTCAGCTTTTAACGCCCGGTATGGTAAATTGGCAGTCTTGAAAACAACTGACAGTTGCACCGCCAACCGGAGCCGCAATGCCCACCGCCACAGACAACCACTGGTCAATGCCACCCAACCCCGAAAAAGCACTTATGCTTGCACAACGTGCGGTGTCGGTATTTGTTTACGATGCAGTGCGCCTGGAGGGCATCAACTTCACGTTGCCGGAGGTGCAAACCTTGCTACAGGGTGTCACAGTGGGTGGGCACCGGCTGAGCGATCAGCAAATCGCGGTTAATCAGGGCGAGGCCTGGAAGCTGCTGTTTCAGATGATCCGGGAAAGGATCTTCAGTTTATCGGCCGATTGCGCGATGGCTCTGCATGCGGTTGCTGCAAGGGAAGAAGCGTTGGAGTGGGGCTGTTTTCGCAGTGGCTCCGTACTGATTGCCGGCACTGATTACGAGCCGCCTGCTGCCAGCGAACTTCCAGCACGTTTTGACCGCATGATCGATGACCTACAACACATGGATGATGTTTACGATCAGGCTGTCCACCTGTTCCTGACCATGGCCCGTTGCCAGTTTTTCTACGATGTAAACAAACGCATGGGGCGTTTTATGATGAACGGCCACCTGCTGAGCAACGGCTATCCTGCCATCAATATCCCGGCTTCACGCCAACTCGAGTTCAATGAACTTATGCTCCGCTTTTACGAGTCCGGCGATCAGTGTGAAATGAATGCATTCGTGCGTAGCTGCATGGACGAACGGGTCGTTCGTATTATGAAAGAAGAGTAGGCGGGTCAGACCCCCGGCGAGCTTACTCGTAAGTGCAGAAGTAAGCCGTATCCAACTCAGTCTTCACCTTAAAACTGGTATTCGCGGCCACCTCAAAAGCCTTTCCGGCATCGTATCGAACCCAGCTCTCACTGCCCGGCAGCTGCACAGTCAGCGCGCCACTGACAACCGTCATCACTTCCTTTTGGCTGGTACCGAACTCATACTCACCCGGGCTGATGACGCCCACGGTGGCAGGTAGTGTCTCGCCCTGGAAGGCGATGGATTTTACTTTGCCGTCGAAGTACTCATTTACACTCAGCATGGCCGTGATTCCTTATAAATTGGGTGGCTAATATACTGCAAGATTCCGTGGACAGGCACTTGTTAATTCTGCATTCGATCCTGCCCGTACAGGCATAATTCTCTGTGCTGGTGAGAAGACAGGTAAAGACAAACGGTTTTATGATGAAATGATTCCAGTGGCAGATCGAGAATTTACCGCCCATTTGGAAATGCTCAAGGGAGGAATCTGATATGGCAAGTTCTTTGGACACACTGCTGGCTAACGAAAAGCCGGAAGTTGTCAAGCAGGCGCAGCTAAAGGCTGATCGCATACTTATGGAGATTCGTCTCAGCGAGGTGCGTGCATTATTGCAGAAAACCCAGAAGGATATGGCGGAGGCCATGGGTGTGACCCAGCCTACGATTGCGAATATGGAAAAGGCCGGTAAAGACTTGAAGCTATCATCTATTAAGCGATACGTGGAGAGTGCGGGAGCGAAAGTCCGTTTGGATATTGAGCTTCCTGATGGGACTCATCTGGCCATTCCTCTGTAAAAGCACTGGCTGATTTCCGTGCGCGTCATGCAATCGTCTGCAATCGTGGACAGGCACTTGTGAGCAGCGGATGTGCTTTCGATGGACTGCTGACGGTCCGGAAGATGTTGAAATTGTTGATTACCACTGAGGAGGTCGCACAATGATTATCAATGGTATGCGTCCCATTCACCCTGGAGAGATTCTACGGGAAGAGTATCTGGAGCCGCTGGAGATGAGCGTAAATGCGCTCTCGAAGGCTTTGAATGTTCCTGCGACGCGGATGAACGAGATCGTTCGTGAGAACCGGGGCGTTTCCGCAGACACAGCGCTGCGACTAGCTCGTTACTTTGGCACCAGTGCGCGGTTCTGGTTGAACCTGCAAACTGAGTTTGAGCTGCGCCAGGCTCAGCTGGGCAAAGAAGCTAAGATTGCTAAGGAGATACAGCCGCACGCTGCTTGAAAACATAGCGGCTTAGCCCGGATTTCTCATGAGAAGGTAGCGTAAGCTGATCATGGACAGGCACTTGTTAATTAACGAGGGCACTATGGACCTCTTCGACCAATTCACCCCGCCAGAAAACCTGCTGCCTTACGATGGCGATGTCCGTTATTACGGCACGGTGATGGGGCAAGGGCAGGCGGATGATTTCTTCCGGCGTTTGCTGGAGGAAATCCCCTGGGCCCATGACGAGCTGGTGATGTTCGGCCGCCCGGCAGTCACCCGCCGCAAGGTGGTCTGGTATGGCGACCAGCCGTTTGCCTATACCTATTCAAGGGCCACCAAGCAGGCGCTGCCCTGGGTTCCGGTGCTGGCGGAGTTGAAAACGCTGGTCGAGGAGTGCAGTGGTGAGCGCTATAACTCCTGCCTTCTGAATCTTTACCACGACGGCGAGGAGGCAATGGGCTGGCACAGTGATGACGAGGCCGAACTGAAAAAGCACGGCGCAATTGCTTCGGTGAGTCTCGGGGCGCCGCGGCGGTTTGCATTCCGGCACAAGTACAGCAAAGAGCAGGTAAAGCTAGTGCTGGAACACGGCAGCTTGCTGGTGATGAAAGGCACTACCCAGGCCTTCTGGCAGCATAGCCTCCCGGCGACGAAGGGGTTGCAAACGCCGCGGATAAATCTGACATTTCGGGCTATGGTGGTGTAGCGGGGTCAGACCCCCGGTACATTGCCTGTTCACTGTTGATGCCCAAGAACCATGCGCATATACTGATTTAGATACTGTTCGAGGGGGCATGCCATGCGAACTACTGAAACTACGAAATCCATACGTAAACCGACGAATCTGTCGCTGGATAGTGCTCTTCTTAAAGAGGCAAAATCCCTTGGAATCAATGTCTCGCGGTCTGCAGAGGCAGGAATTGCGGAAGCAGTCAAACTTCATAGGCAGAATAAGTGGCTTAACGAAAACGCCAAGGCACTTGAAAGCTCGAATGCCTATGTTGAAGCCAACGGCTTGCCTCTCGCACGACATCGGCAGTTCTGATGTCCCGTTTCGATATTTTTGAAAATGAAGAAGGGGCAGGGTACCTGCTGGATGTACAGTCCGACCTTCTCAGTGGCTTGAACACACGAGTAGTCGTGCCGTTACTGCCCAAATCGTCGGCGCCATTCCCTGCGCAGAGGCTCAATCCGGTGTTCTGAGGCTGATCAAGGACAGGCACGGGCCTGACCGGCACTCGCCTGACCATGGATTGAATTGTTATGCCACCTGGACCAAAATATACCAATTATTGGTACTGTCGAGGTGGCACCATGAAAAACACCAGCATCACTCTAGGCCAGCATTTTGATACGTTCATTGCAGAACAGCTCAAAAATGGCCGATACAGCTCTACAAGCGAAGTCGTTCGTGCTGCATTGCGCCTGCTTGAAGAGTCTGAAACACGCCTGACTAGACTTCGTAAACTGCTCAAGGAAGGCGAGGACAGTGGTTTCGAAGACTACTCCTATGACTCGTTTATTCGTGAATTGGACAACGAAGAGCGCTGATGCCAGGTTTCAAGCTTTCCAGGAAGGCCAAAGCTGACCTCAAATCTATTGCCCTATACACGGAGCGTGAATGGGGCCGGGATCAACGAAACCACTATATTCTTCAGTTTGATCAATGCTTCCACCTTCTGGGTGAGAATCCAAACCTGGGGCAGGCCTGCGATGAGATAAGTCCAGGCTACCGGCAGTACCCTCAGGGAAGCCACATCATATTCTATCGGTTTGCCACCGACCATGTTGTTGAAATTATCCGCATCCTACACAAGCGCATGCTGCCTGGTGTGCATCTGATTTGGTGATCATGGACAGACACGGACCTGCATCCCAGGTACATTCCACCCCACCAAATGTACCGGACTGTGGGGCTTCAAGGGTGGTGCTCCAGATACTCGCTGAGAGCGTTGCGAGTGAGATCGTTCAGAGAGATGCTTTGGCGCCGGGCAGCGACGCTCGCCGCCAAGTGTAAATCGTGGCCAACTCGGACATTAAATGAACCCTTGCAGGGTATTTCAGGTTTTATGTTCTGGTCTTCGCAAGTGTTCAGATAGTCGTCAACCGCTTCCTGAAAGGCTTTCTCAAGCTCTGCGACTGTTTCTCCTTCATAATTAACCAGTGCTCGAATGAACTGCAATTTTCCAAACAGGCAGTTATCTTCCGTGCTCACTTCAATCGAGCCGTAGTAGCCTCTATATTTCAGCATGCTGCTCATTGAATCAGCCCTCCGGATTTAAGGTTCTCGATTATCTGGCGCCTCGCATAAGCTCTTAGCTCATTGCCTGGATGCGGTTTGTGAAGGTTAATCAGCGCTTTTGGGTCTCCGTTGTAGAACTTGACACGACTGCCTTGCCCTTCAATTTGCCGATAGCCGAGACTTTTTAGAAGCGTTGCTAGTTCCTGCCAGGTAAACGTCGATTGCTTATTCAGTAGTTTCGCCAGTAGCTTTCCTTGCTTTGACATCAGTAGGGCTCCCTTTATTGCGACTAACTTTAGTTGCTTTCGTGGGTTTTGTCCAGATGGCCTATGAAGAGCACCCCCGGATACATTCCACCCCACCAAATGCACCGGGGGTCTGACCCCCACCCCAAAATCACAAGGTAGTCAAAAACGCCGCCAGCTCCTCAACATCTCCGGTCGTTAACGGGGCGGCAATCCCAATCATCGGTGAGCTCTGCACCGCGGGGTCCATTTCTTTGAATCGCTTCAGGGCGATCTTGATGTATTCCGACGGTTGGCCAGCCAGGCGCGGCATATCGCGGAAGCCTTCGGCATCTTTGCCGTGGCAGGCGGAGCATTTGGTCTGGAACTTGGCGCGGCCGGCGTCTACCAGCGCGGGGGCAGGGCTGGTGCGAGGTTTGGCTTCTTGCTGTGAGTAGTACACGGCAATGTTAATGCGATCTTCCACAGTGAGAACTTTTGCCAGATTGCTCATCACATAGTCTTCGCGCTGGCCGTTGCCGAACTTTTCGAATTGTTCGAACAGGTAGAGCGGGTGCTGGTCTGCCAGGTTCGGGATGTAGTCACGCTTGCTGTTGCCGTCTTTCCCGTGGCAGGAGCCGCAAAACAGAATGCGCTCCTGGCCCGCCGCATAGGCCGCTTCGCGGCGGGCATCATCGGCCATAATCGTTTCCAGCTCTGCCATGGCCTGGTAAATCGACTGAGAAAACGCCACCGGCGCCGTCATCATTCCGGCCACCACCAACCCACCCAAACACAACTTCCGCAGCATCTCGCACCCTACTATCTGAAAATTGTGCCAAGAATATAGACATGCCCGCAGGCCATTCTTGCCAAAGATCAAGAAAAACCGACTTGGGGGTCAGACCCCCGATACATTTCACCCCGCAAAATGTTTTTGGGTCTGACCCGCAGTACGGGGTAAGCTGGAAATATCATTCGGCAGACAAGGACATACACGCCTATGAAACTTCGCTTCCTTGGTGGTACTGGCACCGTAACGGGCTCCCGTTATTTGCTTTCAGATGACTCCCATCGCTTGTTGGTCGACTGCGGCATGTATCAGGGCGTAAAAACTCTGCGGCGGCGGAACTGGGCGAAGTTTCCGGTGGATCCTTCCACGATTGATGCGGTGGTGCTCACTCATGGGCACATTGACCATTCCGGGTATCTGCCGGCGCTGGTGAAGAATGGATTCAAGGGCAAGATTTACTGCACTAAGGCCACCCATGAGCTGTGCAAAGTGCTGCTGCCGGATGCAGGCTTCCTGCAGGAAGAAGACGCCAAGTACGCGTTCCGGAAGAAGTTTTCCAAGCACGAGCACCCGGAGCCGCTGTTTACCGAGAAGGATGCCTGGGAAGCGCTCAAGCACTTCGAATCCCTGCATTACCACGAGAAATTCGAGCCGGCGAAGGGTTTTGAGGTTACCTTCACGCCAGCCGGGCATATTCTGGGCTCGTCTTGCGTGCATGTTCACCACAAAGGCGCGGATCGTACCGTGGTGTTCAGTGGCGATGTGGGCCGGCAGGATGACATCATCATGCGCCCGCCGGAGCCGTTACAGAAGGCGGACGTGCTGGTGTGCGAATCCACCTACGGCGATCGCACCCATGGAGAGTCTGATCCGGAGCGGGATCTGGCGGAGATCATCACCAAAACCGCCGGGCGTGGTGGTATCACGCTGATGCCCGCGTTCGCTGTGGGTCGTGCGCAGATGTTGCTATACGTGGTGCACAAACTGATGGGCGAGGGAAAAATTCCCAAGCTGCCGGTGTATCTGAATAGCCCCATGGCCATCAAAGCCACGGAAATCTTCATCAAGCACCATAAAGAGCACAAGCTGAACCATGCTCAGTGCGAACTGATCGATGACAAAACCCAGTTTGTGCGCACGGTGGAAGAGTCCATCGAGCTGGATGCCGCCCGCTACCCCTGCATCATCATCTCCGCCAGCGGCATGGCCAGCGGCGGCCGCGTGATGCACCACCTGAAAACTCTGCTGCCGAACCCGCGCAACAGTGTCGTCTTCGCCGGCTTCCAGGCCCCCGGAACCCGTGGCGATGCGCTGGTAAACGGCGCCGAAGATGTCAAAATCCACGGTGAATACTGGCCCGTGAAGGCTGAGATCCACAACCTGAACTCCATGAGTGCCCACGGCGACTACAATGAAATCCTCGCCTGGCTGGAGCAGGGCCACCTGAAACCCGAGCGCGTGTACGTTACTCACGGTGAAGTGGTTGCCAGCGATACCATGCGCAAGCGCATTACCGAGAAGTTTGGCTGGCATGCGGAGGTGCCGGAGTTGTTTGAAGAGGTGGAGATCTGAACCTACAGGCTACAAAGGGGTCGTACCCCCCCCCCCAGGGGGTACGACCCCAGCCTTCTGCCCGCGCAGTTCTCCAAAGCCAAGGATGCCGCTAAATCCAGGAAACCCGCTCCCGCCGAAACCCCACCGGCGCCGCCCCCGTACCCGCAGCATCCCCATACCGCTTCTTCATCCGCTTCTGGAAATCCTCAGAACCCAGCGCCAGCCCGGCAATCGCGGAATATCGAATCTGGTCTTCCACCGCCTCCGGCATCGGGCTGGCCACAAAATTGCGGTAACTCACCAGCCGCTGATCGGCATCCGGCTGCAATTCAAGGTAACAAGGGTGGGGCACATGAAAGCGCGAACCGCTACCGTAGGCATGGCATAAATAGCTGGACCACTGGTATTCGCCGGCGTAATCCACCATGCTCGCCTTCACCGGATTCAGCTCAATGTAACGCTGGCATTGCAGGAAATACTCCTCGGTATCCACCAGGCA
Organism: Marinobacter sp. L-46; assembly: GCF_056859535.1. NCBI lineage: Bacteria > Pseudomonadati > Pseudomonadota > Gammaproteobacteria > Pseudomonadales > Marinobacteraceae > Marinobacter > Marinobacter sp. L-46. The sequence goes on along the minus strand of NZ_JBSXOP010000030.1, from coordinate 3,243 downwards.
AGACTTGAAACGCCCCTCCCACAAGCCACCGGTGCGCTCATAACGGGCGTTGTAATACTGCGCGTAAGACTGCCCGACCGACTTCATAAAAGCCGACAGCCCGTCATCAGTCTTCGGCGTTACCAGTAGGTGGGTGTGGTTGGTCATGAACACCCACGCGTGAATATCTACCTCGAACTTCTCCTGGTAGCGCGTGAGATACATCGAATAGGTGGCGAAATCAGACAAATCCTGAAAACAAACCTGCCGGTTATTGCCCCGCTGAATCACATGCTGGGGCATCCCGGCCGGACAAATCCTTGGTCGGCGGGGCATCACACATTCCTTGTGGATTAATTTGAAAGCGCAACAATCTGCCCCACCTGCGCCAAAATTTCAACCCCGGGTCAGACCCCCAATACATTTCACCCCGCAAAATGTACTGGGGGTCTGACCCCGTTTTGAAAGCTGGCGGGTTGCAATTTCACCATAATGAGTTATTAATTACTCATAAAGGTTTAAAATGAGTTTTTAATAAATCACTATGTCGAAAATAAGTAGCAGGCCATATTCCAGATACAATCGAACAGCCCTCGAGCTGCTCGCTACGTCCATCCGAAGTGAGCGCCTCCGGCAAAAACTGACAGCACAGGAGCTGGCAGAGCGGGCGGGCATATCTCGAAGCATGCTTCAGCGTATCGAAAAAGCAGACCCAGCCTGCGCCATTGGTGCCGTGTTCGAGGTGGCTACGATTCTTTCGATCCCTCTTTTTGAGGAGGATCCTGCAGCGCTTGGAAGGGCTCTGGCCACTGCAAAACAGACGCTGGCCTTGCTGCCAAAGTCGGCAAGAAAACCAAGGCCGGAAGTGGATGATGATTTCTGATAACGAAGCGTATGTCTGGATCTGGCTGCCCGGTCAGGTTGAGCCGGTTGTGGCGGGCCGGCTGGAAGCGGAGAACGGTCGGCTCAGCTTCACATACGGTAAGAGTTACTTGAGCCGAATTGAGCAAACGCCGGCAGCCATTCCGATCTATGAACCGGAGCTACCATTGGGCAGGGGCGTAATCCAGCCGCCTGAAGGGTTGGAAATGCCCGGTTGCATTCGGGATGCTGCGCCCGATGCCTGGGGCAGAAGGGTGACCATTAACAAGTGCCTTGGTCTGAAGGGCGCAGGTATAGATCCCGCACAGCTGGATGAAATAACCTACCTGCTCGAATCCGGCTCCGACCGAATCGGAGCTCTGGATTTTCAGCGTTCGCCGACAAACTGCGAGGCGCGAGCTGCAAAAAATGCCACCCTTGAAGAATTGCTAGCATCGGCCGACCGGGTTGAAAAAGGAATTCCGCTAACGCCGGAGTTGGACCAGGCGTTGTTCCACGGTAGTTCCATCGGTGGCGCCCGGCCCAAGGCACTGATTGAAGACGGCGGAAAAAACTACATCGCCAAATTCTCCTCAACTACCGACATCTACAACGTAGTCAAAGCCGAATACATCGCCATGCGTTTGGCAGCCATAGCGGGGCTAAGTGTCGCGCCGGTGCGGCTGACCTCCGTGGCCAATCGGGATATCCTACTGATCGAGCGCTTCGACCGGGAGCACACAGCCAAAGGCTGGGCCAGAAAAGCCGTGGTATCGGCGCTCACCATTCTGGGCCTGGACGATATGATGGCGCGCTATGCCAGTTACGAAGACTTCGCTGAAATCATACGGCACCGGTTCGCAAACCCCATTGAAGCCCTTCGAGAACTCTTTACCCGTCTGGTATTCAACGTCTTGTGCGGCAACACGGATGACCACGCCAGAAACCATGCAGCCTTCTGGGATGGTCGGCAACTTCAACTCACCCCGGCTTACGACATTTGCCCCCAAGGCAGAACAGGCAACGAAGCCTCTCAGGCCATGCTGATTGCGGGCCAAAACAATCTGAGCCAGCTGGCTACCTGCCTGAAGGCTGCGCCTTCATTTCTGTTATCCCCATCAGAAGCCAAAGACATCTTCGACCACCTGATCAGCACCATAAACACCCACTGGGCCGACGTGTGCGACGAAGCAGCGCTGAGCACCGTAGATGCAAACCTCCTGTGGCAACGCCAATTTCTGAACCCCTTCTCCCTGCAGCGTTCCTGAAGTCCGGGTCAGACCCAGAATACATTTCACCTCACAAAATGTACTGGGGGTCTGACCCCCAAAGTTTGTTAACATGGGGGAAAACGGTCAGGCAGGATGCAAACATGCACTACAGCTCCATACTTCCGGATGTGATCAGGCTGGCGGATGAGGCCAGTGAGAAGGTGCTTCACATCTACGAGTCCGATTTCAAGGTGCGGTACAAGGAAGACAATTCGCCGATTACCGCGGCGGATGAGGCGGCTCACGAGATCATCTATAAGGGCCTGCGCAACATCAGCCGGGACATTCCGATTCTTTCGGAAGAAGGCGCGGAGATTCCCTGGGAAGAGCGCAAAAGCTGGCGCCGGTTCTGGCTGATCGACCCGATTGACGGCACCAAGGACTTCACCCAGCGCAGTGGCGAATTCACCGTGAACATCGCCATGATCGAAGACGGCGTGCCGGTGATGGGCGTGGTCACCGCGCCGGCGTTGAAAGAAGCCTTCTGGGGCGTCAAAGGCGAAGGCGCCCACATGCGCGATCGCACCGGCCGGGTACACCGAATCCGCGTGGCAGAACCCCGGGAAACCCTGCGGGTAGTGGCCAGCAAAAATCACCTGAACGACGAAACCCGCGCCTTCATCGATAAACTCGGCCCCCACGAAACCGTGCAGGCCGGCAGCTCCCTGAAATTCTGCCGCATCGCCGAGGGCCATGCCGACATATACCCACGCATGGGCCCCACGAGTGAATGGGATACTGCTGCGGCACATGCCATTCTTATTGCGGCGGGTGGGCAGGTGCAGACGGTGGATGGTAAGCCGTTGGTGTATGGCAAGGAAGATATTCTTAACCCGCACTTTATTGCTGCGGGTGGGTGGTATTTCTGAGCTGGTGATCGGCGCTGGCAGAAGGGTGGGGTCAGGCCACGTGGGGCCCGACCCCTTGGTAGCCTTCGAGTTTTAAGAACAGCGGGTCAGACCCCCGGTACATTTTGCCTTGGCAAATGTATTGAAGTGACCCCCGAAAGTTGGACACCGACTTTTGGGGAGTCACATGACAAGAACACATAGTGAAGCATTCAAATTAAAGATGGTGAAGCTTTACCTCGAAGGCGGGGCCAGCTTCAACCGCATCTCCAGAGAATTCAATG
>NZ_JBSXOP010000029.1:0-4555 GCF_056859535.1 Marinobacter sp. L-46 | reverse complement strand
GGGATTGCTGGAGAGTGAAGGTACGCATGAGCCGAAAGCACTAACTGGGTGAATGGGTGTCAGATGCTATTATATCGCTCTAAGCCTTGTTATTGCAGGCTTTGGGCGTGAGTTCAGCTCGTTGAAGTCACGGATTCAGGTGATGGTCAATGGCGGCGATTCAGTGCAGATGGCCAGAGACCAGCCAGGCTGGCTTCTGAAGAAGGCTGGTTTGTTCTTGCTGATCACCATATTGAGGCCCAGGCAGCGATGGCCAGAGAAGAGTTCGCAACCAGGTTGGCCCGATATCTTTGTCTAAATGATACATCCAGAGTGAACGCGCTGATTCAGCAGGCCAGCTCGTTTGGGTTCCGTACAGAGAAAGACGTAAGCCGATTTGCAGAGCTCGCTGTAGTGCACGGAGAGCGCATTGAGCATCCAGAATTTCAGGCTATTTTGTCCAGTCCTGAAATGCCAGCAGGTATGCGCTTGAGTGAAGTGGATAAACGTTTGGCATATGGAGTTGCCTCATGAGTTCCGAGTATACCGTCAAGTCCGGCGACACCCTCAGTGCAATTGCACAGCGACACCAAACTACCTTAAGCAGCCTCCTGAGACTGAATCCGGATATCGACAATCCTGATCGGATTTTTCCCGGGCAGCGGCTCAAACTTCCCGCTGCGAACGACGCAGATTTCTCCAGCTGCGAGGTCGGACAGGTTGCTCAGGAACCATCATGTACAGAAGAAATTGTGGAAGTTGTCCATGTCACGGGTTCTGATGAGTTGATCCTGTTGACGAAAGAGGAGCTCTCCGAGTGGCTTGACGAAGAAAAATTCGTTTGTGGCCCAATCAATGAGTTTTATAAAAAGTTGGATAAACTCAACGACGGCGACCAGTATTCAGAATTGAGTCCGACTGATGGTGAAGGTCAGTTGCTGTCGGAAGTTCAGGAAGAGAAAGAGCGCCTAATTGAAGAGCTAGAAGCGCGATCTGTTCTTACTAACGATATGCAGAGCATACCGCCGATCACTGAGATCAAAAGATTGGCCGGTAATAGACATGTTACGTTTGTGCGTTCGGACAAAATGAAGAATCACCGGCGACGTTATTCCATAGCGGCAAGAGACCGGGCGAGGAGTGATGGATGGTTAACCGAGAATGGTGTTGACCCGGCAAAACTGAAGGATGCCATTCGAAGTGAGCTAAACATCAAGTTCAACGCAAAATTGTGGGAGCCTGATCAGAATGGTGCCCTCATGACGACATTGAACAAGTTTTACGATGAGGCGTCCTGGTCGATCTGGGGTGATGCCGAGGCAAGACAAAAAGCGATCGACGAAACTGGCTTTGATGCGTCGGCTGAGGCTCAGTTCATGCGATTTGCCGCGGGGGGAAGTGCTTCTGGTGAGTTTGATCCGAGAAAAGGCGAAGTTCACTTTCAAGCGAGGTTAGAAGGGCAGTTTGCTCTGGCGCAAGGCAAAGTGGGTATAGAGCAGGCATTTCCTGTGAATAATCGGTCGGAAATCCAGATCCCTTACCGGGTTGGCGGTTGGGACGGCGAGCGGAGAATTGCTTCGCTGGGGTATTTTCAGGCGGCGATTATGGCTTCCCTTTCGGGATTTGCCGGTGCCTCAGCACTTGTTGCCGGTAACGTTCATGTATCTACTACCGATGGTCTCCCAACTATCAAAGGAATTGCTGCTAGGCAGAACGGGCAGAAAGCAGAGATAGAAGGTGGTGTATTTGCGGGTATCCGAGGCGGGTGTGAAGTTTCAGGTGAGCTGCGCTGGAGAGATGTTCTAACTGAAGCGCGAGAGTGGGATAAGCTCTGCAGTATCGGGAAGAAGGTCGAGGCTGCGTTTGGCGCGGGAGCGGAGCTTAATATTCGGTTGTTATTCAGTGATAACACAGGAAAGTTCTACTGCAATGTCCATGCAGGGCTCGTCGTGGGTGTCGGAGCCTCAGGAAGTTTTCTTCTGGAAGTAGAAACCCAGAAAATTATGCGAATGCTGCATTTTGTATATAACGCGTTGCTTGATGTGGACTTCAGGTATTTGGAGTTATTCGATCCTGAGTCGGAAGCGTTCGGTTGGTATAAACGGATGAGCTTGTTTGCATTAGGACGTGGGCTAACTGCTGTTGCGGCAGCTCAGGAGTTTTCAACGAGCTTGGTGGCGGGGCTTGCTGAGTTTGTAGAAGATGTATTCGTTGGACGGAATCGTGAGCGGTTGGGAGCAGAGCTTGCTCAAAATGTTGTCAGTGATCTCGCTCTAGAAGAGAACGCCGTTTTCTTGCATTCCCCTCCGGAAGTCAAAGGCATAGTCTTGGACAATATTCTCTACGATTGGTGGGTTACCCCCGACATTTGGAGTAGTAACGATATAAAGATTCAAGCTGTGAGTGAGATTCTTGCATCGTTTCAGAGTTGGCGTGATTTCGAAGAAACGGTATTTCGGATGAATCCGGAGGGCGTTGCCAATCGTGAGGATTTTCAAGTGAACCTTGATCGCCTATTTCAGTTCGTAGGAAAAGGTGAAGCTGATCAAAGGTTATTCATTTATGAGCTGAGGAGTAAAGTCGCAATCGCGGGTAGACCAGTCAAAATGGACCCATTTAATGCCTGTCGAATATGCGGGATAGCTTAGGAGGCGTTGATAGATGTCGGGTGTTGATCCACTGAAAGTAGCTTGTTTGGTAGTAGTGCAAGTGTTTATTTCTGGCTGCGGCGAGGATGATCCAGTTTCTCTCGTACTGGAACAGGCAACAGACAATCAGGTGTTTGTGAAAGGCGGTGAGTTTGTTCTTGGAGATATTGGGAAGCCTGACGGTAGCCCTTACGTGACTCTGACTGACCATAGCCGCCCTGTAGTCAAAGTTAGAGTCGATAGTTACTCCATATCTCGATACGAGACGACTTGGGGCGAGATGGCGGTTTACTACGAAGAACTCGATCGACGTCACCTGTACGCAGAAGAATTTACGCTCAAAAAGTATTTGTTAGTCTCGGATGACCCCTTGTCACCGAACTATTACCGGAAGCCCGCCCGAGTACCAAATTACGGAGAGGCTGAGGGGTATTGCGCTTGGCTCGCAGAACGTACCGGGCTGCCTTTTGCTTTGCCTACCGAAGCCCAGTGGGAGTATGCGGCTCGAAGCCGGGGGAGGGAGGTGCCCTATGCCACGGATACAGGAGATGTCGAGAGGGATCCCTACCTGCGCCGCCCAAAAGAGTATGTTGACCCTTCGATACCGCCCTCTGGCAACACCCTAATGCACTCTTCGCTGAAGTTCGAGCGGCGCCCGGTTGGCAGCTACCCACCAAATCCGTTAGGCCTATACGACATGACGGGAAACGTAGCGGAATGGACGCAGGATTGGTTTCAGGAGGATTACTATAGATATGCTCCTTATGATAATCCGCGAGGCCCAGACTCACCGTCCGGTGAGGGACTGCCCAGTAAAACGGTGCGAGATTGGGGCGGCCGTGGCGACTGGTTTGGAGGCGGTGGGACTGTTTTCGCGCGGGGTGGTCGACCCGTAGATTTTGCAGGTATGGGCTTCCGCTGCGTCATCAACCACCCGGAGCCAATAAACTGATTAACGGAGTGCAATACTCTGACGCTGTACGACAAGTAATTCCGACGATAAATATGTGAGGTTTTCAAGTTCAGAGGAAGAGCTTAGCACTTTAATAAGAGTTGAGAAAACACGGACGTTACTATCAATGCAGTATATTTCAGCCTTTCTTTTCTTACCCTCAACGCTCGTTCTTCTCAGTTATGTAGCGACGACAGTGGCCGGCGGCTCTGGATATTCTTTTCTGGGAATCGAGAATAGGGCTCTGGACATCGGGTTCCTGATCGTCTTCTTTGTCAGCAGTGTGGTTGGATGGCTGACCGTGTTTTTCGGTGTGCCTTTTCGCGATGGAGATCGTATTACCCTCATTGGTAAAGGCTTGCTGATGGGGTTTCTGACGTGGCCTTTCGTAATTATCTCACTTTTTTTCGACGGCAGGATTGCTCTCGCAAGTTGCTTGTTCTTAGGTTGGCTTGGTTTGGCTGTTTCGTTCTTGCCCGCCATGAACAGCTTCTGGAATCGCCGGTTGCCTATACTTGGCATGCTTACGGTTGCACTAGGAATTCCTGTACTGATTAATCCGGCGCTATGGGCTACCTCCAAATCGGCTCCCATACGCGAGGCTTATTGGGGCGTTTATTATCCGGACTATGCAGTAGAAGAGGGTGAAGATTTTGTGGCGTACTATCAGGACCATGAGAAGCGCTTCGAAAAAACTCCACGTTTAATAATTTCCAAAACGGGAATGTTCTTGGTTAACGTCCTGGGTCGCCCGCTATCCAATAGCTTCAACCATTGCGGGGCAAGCGACAACGTTCACGTATTTGTCAGTAGTTCCGCGGATGGTTGTGGTTTCGAGAGTTATGGTGATTTCTGGTGTATGGAAGCAGGCTGAAGGGGTGGCGTATCCTGTTGGTTGATCACCGCCAAGATCACAACCAACAGAGGAATGATACGCCATGTCCGAGTCTAACCTGCATGCTCTTTCACAACCAGA
>NZ_JBSXOP010000028.1:0-7588 GCF_056859535.1 Marinobacter sp. L-46 | reverse complement strand
AGCTTTCCAGCTCCAGTTGATCGTTTACCGTAAGATTAAAGGGTGCTGGTTTCCGGGCCAAAACAGAGTCTCCGAGCTCGTGAACAATAGCTCGAATTGTAGCACATTTTCGCTTAGGAATTAACCAGACGGAACACTAGGAGTGACCGCGGTGCGCGGAAATGCAGGTGTAACAGCTATCGGCTTTGCTGCAAATGGAATGACCGGCATCGTGAATAATGCGGGGATTACCCCAGGTGATGAGTTCGTTATAACACTCTGTCATCAGGCGGATAGTGCGATTGATGGCCGACAAATTATTATAAATGCTGGAGGTCAGGTAATGACAAGGCGCGGGGTGGACTGCTCATGAATAGTCAATGTCGTCAGCATGGCTTTACGATGATTGAGGTGCTCGTGGCGTTGATCGTTTTGGCCATAGGCTTGTTGGGCGTGGCCGTCTCGCAAACGGTAGCTTTGCGCCAGACAGAAAATGCCAACCTTCAGACAGAGGCAACGATTTTGGCTAACGAGCTGGCAGGACACATGCGGCTTGCTGGCAATGATGTTACGAACTTTGAGAAAGGGTTGGCCGACAGTTGTAGCAGCTGTCCTGTACCAATGCAGGCGTGGTTCCAACGAATGCAGAATGTTCTTCCCGGCGGGCGAGTCGGTATTGCGGTGGAAACACAGAACGTGCAAACCGCCGGTGGTGTCAGCAAGCCACCAATGCATAGCGGGCGCATCACCCTGGAGTGGGTTGAGCGGGGAGCTGATCAAGGTGACGAGAATCAGGCTGGTGAGACCCGTCAGATTGTAACCCAGGTTCAGGTTAGGGGTGGATGAGTATGATCGTGGTGATAAAAAAACAGCAAGGCCTATCGCTTGTGGAGGTGATGGTTGCGCTTACACTTGGGCTGATTTTAATGGCTGGCCTATTCCAAATCTTTATCAGCAATCGTCAAGGTTTCGACCTGACTCAAGCCTCAGCTCGAGTACAAGAATCTGGCCGTATTGGTGTTGAGATTATCTCTCAAGCCATACGAAATACGGGATATTGGGGCTGTAACCCCAATGCCAATAATATTGAAAGTAATCTTGTACCAGGTAAAGCGAGCACGGCCGCCATCAATGCGCTTGTAAGCAGAGAGAGTCTTATCGGCGGAGAGGGGCCGGCCAACGGTATTGCTGCAGCAAGCGGTACGGATTGGCTTGAGCTTCGGGGGGCTGCAAACGGGGGGGATGTCCGAGTGGAGAGTATTCCAAGTGGCAATTCTGCCGTTGTGAAAGTCACGACCACGGAAACAATAAATCTCGGTGATATATTGCTTATCTCGGATTGCAGCTCTGGACATGTAATTCAGGCAACTAACATCCCTAATAATGATAGAAACGTAATTCACAGTACTCAAGCTGGAATAGAGCCCGGCAATGTGACTAAGAAGTTGCCATTGAAATATGAAGGGGGCGGCTTCGTTTTTCGTCCTGGCGCCACTCGATTTTTCATTACTGAAGACGCCAACGGCAATCGTTCATTAATGCAGGCATCGGCTGAAGTTCGTGGCGAAAAGCCCAGTGGCCTAGTTGGTGCCGCCTTCCCCATAGTGAGTGGTGTGCAAGACTTGCAGGTGCAAATTGGCGTAGACGGAAACAGCGACGGTGCCGTTGCGGGTAACGAATGGATCAACATTGAGAGCGCTAGCGCTGCTCAGCGGGAAAGGGCAGAAGTGGTGAGGTTTAGTCTGTTGATCAGATCGGCTTCCGACAATGTGGTGGATCAACCAATGAACTACTGCTACCCAGGGTTCGCACCTTGTACGGACGCAAGCGACTTCACTTTGGCCCCAGATAATGCCCTCTACCGGGTCTATGTAAGTACAGAAAATATTAGAAACATCTCGTTGAGGCAGCAATAAAATGAAGATGATCGCTTCCAGCGCATATCAGCGCGGTGCAGCGCTACTAACCAGTTTACTGATCCTGTTAGTGCTATCTTTGCTGGCGATTTCGAGTCTGCAGAATGGCGTGTTTCAAGAGCGTATGGCATCCGCAACGCGTGATGCCAGGGTGTCCCTTGAAGGGGCGGAAGCGGCAGTTATGGCCGCAGAAAACTATTTGTATACGATCAATGCTCCTAGTGACTTTGATGGAGAAGCGAATGGCTTGTTCCCTGCAAACGACGAGGACATTCCTAGCCATGAAGACCTGGTAACTGGTGATATATGGGATGACAACTCGAATAAAACGGTAGCCGTGAATTACGAAAATTTACCTGTAGCTATTAAAACGCAGTACGAAGCTAGTTTGAGCTCTGCCCCCCGTTATTTTATAGAACAGATAGGGCCGGTTGTTGTCGAGACAAGTGACAATAGCAGTGATTTGAATGCGGTGGGATCATCTTATTCTCCTGACAATTCGGCAGGAGCAGCCATGCAGGCTTTTCGGATTGTGGGATGGAGTGGCGGCGGTAGTGGCCAGACTCCTCGTGTTATTGAAACCTATTTCTTTCGCGAGTTTTAAGGCTCGAAGGAGTACTGGATATGAGACAGCATAAACTCTTTAGTTTTTTGGTTGGTTTGGCGGTAGTGTTTCCTACTGCGTCGTATGCTTCGTTTGATCCTGCAAGTCAGCCCCTGTTTCTCTCTCAGGCGGTTAAGCATAATCTGTTGTTCGTGGTTGATGACTCGGGGAGTATGGACTGGGAGATAGTGCCTTCCCTTGATGAAGGGCCTGACGATGGTTATCTCTTCTTCAATGGGTATGGATCTCCCTATAACGGAAAGGCTGTATATGACAATCGAAATAAAATTGCGGCGGATAAGAGGTATCAGTACCTTCGGTCTTCGGATTACAACGTGGCCTTTTATAACCCTTCTGAGGATTACGTGCCTTGGATTGGTTACCCCGACGCCTCAGTAACGGCAGCTAAGTACGATCCTAACTTTAATTTAACGACCAATTTAACGAATAATTTTTCGGGCTCGGATCTCAAGAAGGCTTCGTATTATGAGGTGACAACTGGCGGAGATGTCATAGGGCCTGTCTATGGTGAATGGTATTGTGAAGATGATGATTTAACCTACAGGAATACGTGGGGAGGGAGAGGGTGTTACGAGCGAAGCCGTTGGGGGTGGAGGTATGTTGAAGCTGCGACACGAGATGAAACCATTACCACGGTTATGCAGTGTGATACCCCAAACCCAGACGTTTACGATGCTTTCAAAAGCGACGTAGATAAGCATACATTTACCGGCGATGCCGAAGTCCTCGCGCCAGATGGCCGCTGCATGAAGCGTGTAGAGCTGGCGAATGGTTCTGATGAAATCCAGAATTTTGCCAACTGGTTTACTTATTACCGCCGGCCTCACTTGGCTGCTCGTGGTGCGATAGGGCAAGCGGTCAGCGGGCTGACACGAATGAATCTTGGCATGTTCTACCTGAACTCTAAAAGTTTGAGGGGGATGTACGACTCCGATACCGAGCTCGACGAGTTCTTGGCGATGAACTATGGAACCGCGGGTGCTGATGACGTTGGTAGATTTGGTAGTGACGGAGGCTATAAAGCAAGTGGAACGCCACTACGGACAGCGCTCAAGGAGGCTGGTTCTATCTACGATACTAACGAGGACGTTATCAAGTACGAGTGCCAAAGAAATTACACACTTTTGTTTACCGATGGCTTTACGAGCAGTGATGACTCAGTTGAAGGAATTGGTAACGCTGATAAAAATGATGGCGAACCGTTTGCTGATTCAAAAAGTGGAACGATGGCGGATATTTCCCGCTTTTATTATAAGAAAAGGCTGCGCGGCGAAGACTTCTTGGAAGGAAAAGTGAAACAGCCAGATGGGTGTGACGGTCTAGAGGGTGCATCGCCACTTGATTGCAACAAAAATCTACATATGACCACCTATACCGTAGGCATGGGCTCTAAAGGTGCTCATTTTGCCGGAATTGGAGATTACACAACGGTTAAGGCGGCGTTCGAGGCCCCTCCAAATTGGAATATCCTGTCCCTCGGGAACGATGACAATAACGAAATTGATGATCTTTATCATGCGGCGGTGAATGGCCACGGTGAGTTTTATCAAGCTGATTCTACAACCGAACTCCGTACGTCAATCATCGGTGCTATTGACAAAATCAAGGCCCAGGATGGTGGGGCTGCTGCTGCAACCTTTAATACCGGCGCACTGAAAGAAGGGGCTATGGTTTATGCGGGTGGTTTTAACTCAGGGAGTTGGAATGGGACGTTGGTGGCTCGGAAGGTTAACCCCTACACAGGCGAAAGCGCTGAAATTGTCTGGAGCGCAGAAGAGAAGCTAGATGCCCGAGATCTTTCCGGTGATGATGACAGAGTGATCATCACAAGTGCACCGAAGGCTGCAGGAAACAAGAACGACCCGGTTACTGTTTATACCGGAGCGCCTTTTACTTGGGAGAATGGTATTTCCCAAGTACAGAAAGATGCGTTGAGTGCTGGGGATGCGGCGTTAGGCGCGCAGAGGCTTGCTTTTATTAGAGGGGACCGGACAAATGAGCGTGATGGCCCGGGAAGCGGCATTTTTAGAAAGCGAGTAAGCCGCCTCGGAGACATTGTTAGCTCCTCTCCGGTATATGTTGGCGCACCAGCGCTAAGTTGGCCAGATTCATCAACGTTTGGTGACGGCGCTTATTCTCAGTTCCGGTCTGATAAACGCGAACGCACACCACTGGTTTTTGTTGGGGCTAACGATGGCATGTTACATGCCTTTAACGCGGAAACAGGCAAAGAGGAGCTGGCTTACGTCCCGTCGTCTATCTATGGTGCCCTGAAGACGCTGGCGGACCCTGAGTATCAGCACAAGTATACGGTAGATTTAACTCCTGTGGTTTCCGACGTATATATAACGTCTAACTTTAAGAAAAACCAAAAGTCTTGGCGTACCGTTTTAGTTGGGGGGCTTGGTATGGGGGGCGGTGGTCTATTTGCCCTAGATGTCACCGATCCAGCCACATTTACTGAAGATAATGCCGCCAAAACGGTTTTGTGGGAGTTTAATGACCCCCGCATGGGCGTGATTACAGAGCCTCCTGTGATAAGTATGGTGGAGTGGAGCAATGGTGATTATCGCTGGACTGCACTGTTTGGTAACGGTTATGGCACTAATACAACAGGAATGTTCATGCTGGACATCGGAGCAGGGAAAGATGGTTGGAAAGAGGGTGCGAACTTCAAGTTTATCGAGTTGACTAATGGCGTGGGAGGTTTGTCTGCAGTTCGGTTGGCTGATGTTTTTGATGAGACCGGCAGCCACGGAGTCGATCGAATAGGTGATACCGTGTATGCTGGGGACCTCGGCGGTAATCTTTGGGTTATTGATGGGCTCAATGGCTTTAATAAAACAGTTCCTGTATCGCCGCTTTTTAAAACTCCTAATAATCAGCCGATTACCAGCAAGCCCGTGCTGTCACGTCATACGGAAGACGCGGAAAATGGCAGGAACGTTATGGTGTTTTTCGGTACGGGTAAATACCTTGAAGTTACCGATCTAAATAATGTCGACACTCAGGCATTTTATGGGGTTTGGGATAAGGGGGACCTCAATCTCGGCAAGGACGATCTGGTTGAGCGAGACTTGGATTACGATACTGATAAGATTGGAATCTTGAGAAATGTACTGCCTAAGAGTGACGAAACGCTCGATTGGGAGACCGACTATGGCTGGTATTTTGATTTTGATACGCCTGCCTATAAAGGTGAGCGTTCGGTGTTAGCACCTCAAATCAGGAAGGGTTATTTGTTTTTTGATACAACAATTCCTTCGGGAGGGGGATGCTCGTCCGGTGGTCAATCGTTCTTGATGTCGCTGACACTAGAGGGGCTAGATCCATCTAAGCCCATCTTTGATAGTAACAATGACGGTAAGATTAATTCAGAAGACAAAGCGGCAGGTGGCTATTTGATCGATGAGTCCGGCAGTGCTGGTAGCTCCTTTATTGGTAACGTTAGAAATACACGAACAAATGAAAGGAAAGAGGTAATAACAGAGTACGACCTGGGAGGCTCGGGCAGCGGTGAAGGTCGTGCTAGCTGGCGGGAGGTGTTGAATTGATAGGTACGAAAAGACAGGCAGGCTTTACCCTGATAGAGCTGATGATAGTGGTGGCGATTATCGGCATACTGGCGGCGATAGCCTATCCTAGTTACCTTGATTCGGTGCGCGACACGCGAAGGGCCACAGCTCAATCGGACTTGCTGGAGCTCGCTCAATGGATGGAGCGGCAGTACTCTACCGATTACTCGTACTTGGAGGCCGGTGGACAGCCCGGCCTCCCGTTTCGAAGCTCCCCGCGAACTGGAAGGGCTTTTTATGTTTTACAGGTTAACGGTAGCGTTACAAGAAACGCTTTTGTGTTGGAAGCTGTCCCTCAAGGTGACCAGAGAAATGACGGTTGCGGGACACTTCGAGTTAACCAGACTGGGGCTCGGACTGCGACAGGCGGGACTGGTTGCTGGTAAACAAGGCAATCAGTTAGCACTCGATTCGGGCCCCGTCGGCGCGGTCGGGTATCCCGTCATTGTCATGATCTTGGGCTACTCGGATAATTCCGCCTCTGCTGATCAAAAGATGAGCCGCTTTCGACGGGTCTCGTGAGTCTGGGCACCAGGTGATATTTCCTAGGTCACTTAGTATCATTCCGTTAGGGCGAAATTGGAAATAGCTTTTGGATAAAGAACGCACCTTGCGATGGCCGAATTTCGGTGCAGGCAGCGTCGCAAGCAAGCTTTGAGGTGAAGTGAGTTGGCGCTTGTTCATTCTATCTTCAAAAAGGTGAAGGTCCGCATTCCAGTCTTTCCCGCACTTCCCTTCAGGATTGAGGGGGCAAAGCGTGATTATTTTTCCTTTGATAACGGCCTCGCGGCGCGCTAATGAAAAGAACCCAAGTAAGTCGTTGACCATGCTCCGGCGTTGGCTTTCTTGCGCAAGTTTATTGAAGGATGGAGTGGTTATTGTCAGTAGTATTGAGAGAATACTGATGACGATTAGCATCTCTAGAAGGGAAAGGCCTTTCGCTGAAGAATAAGACTTCATCCTTGAATCTCCGTAACATGTTCCTTCCTGGAACAGAGTTATATAAATCTACTGAAGCGCCGCTAATATACCGAACTTTTTACTCCATCCCCAACTTCTTCAACCGATACCGCATCGCCCGAAAACTAATCCCCAGCCTTTTGGCCGCCGCGGTCTTATTCCAACGCGTAGCCTCAAGCGCCTTTTCGATAGCTTGCCGCTCGATCGTCTCAAGATAATCTTCTAAGTCAATTTCCCCTTCAGGCACCAAAGCCGAAAGCCCTTCGCCATCGAGCCCGGGTCCTCTGCCTGCGCTGCCGCGGGCCACGCTCCCGCCAAGATGAAGATCTTCCGCATCAATACGATCCTCATCACACAGAGTAAACGCCCTCTCAAGAATGTTCTCAAGCTCCCGCGAGTTATGGTGATTTCTGGTGTATGGAAGCAGGCTGAAGGGGTGGCGTATCCTGTTGGTTGATCACCGCCAAGATCACAACCAACAGAGGAATGATACGCCATGTCCGAGTCTAACCTGCATGCTCTTTCACAACCAG
>NZ_JBSXOP010000027.1:0-56191 GCF_056859535.1 Marinobacter sp. L-46 | reverse complement strand
TTATCAACCAATCTCGGGCCATCGGTTGCTCCCGCTCTTTGCTTCCTGACCTCAAAGTCAGAATCTCACCCAGTTATCGCCTCTTGTTGGCGCAGAGGTGGGCTTGACGGGTATATTGGCGAGCGAAGTCACTGATTCAGGATTAAGTAGTGCCAACTATCCTGCCAGAGGGGGAATGTTTGAAACTAGTCACCATTTGGTGACCACCACGCCCGCGGCTAGCGTTCAAACAGCAGGTCGGTACGGATGATGTATTTAGTGCCCGAAGTGATCTCCGCTGAACTGTGCAAGCAGTGCAGGGGGTGATGGCCGTGGGGAAAGCACAGAACGCCGCCGGCCGGCGTTCGTACATCGGTCTCGCGTACGTTGTCGCTTCGCCTTGCCGGTTTGGTAGGGTCATCTGCATCGACGAGAAAGCGGGTTTCACCACCCTCGAAGTCGTCGCTGAGCAAAATCAGGAACGTCATCTGGCTGAACCGGTCCGGGAAGGCATCCGCAATCAGTCGGTCGTCCACAACTCTGGAGCCGGGCCAGGCACCGTCGATGTGAAACTTGAAGAAATCTCCTTCACGGTAACGATAAAAACGGAAGCGCCGATTGATGCCCAGAGGCTGCTTGTTGCCGAAGAGGTCCAGGTTGTCGGCCACGGCATCGCGCACCCGCTGCCAGATCAGGCGATCGGTCGCTTCATCCACAACCCAAGTCACGTTGTCGTTGTGTCGAACTTCACGAGGCAGTGAGACCGCCGCGTCTTTCAAGTAACCCAGGTTTTCGGTCAGTTCGATGAGGCGGTCACACTCTTCGCGACTAAAGACATTGAGCAACTGATAGGCACCGGGCACTTCCGGAATTTCCCGCCGTGACACCGCCGAGGTCTCACGGCTCTCGTCCAGTTCCGCTGGGTTCGGCACGCTATTTGCCCAAGTCGGTAGCGACGGGTTTTCTGCGCCCGGCTCGCGGGCAACGACGAAAAATGATTCCTGATGCTGTTTCATAGTCACCTCTTAAAAGTTCATGACCCGTACTTGAGCGAATTGGCGATGGCCTGCGGCCGAGCCATGAAAGCCAAAGCCACTCTGTTTGGCGCCAACCCAGGGGCTGCCGCCGGCCCCGCCATTGACTGACACCATGCCGGCCTCCAGCTGGTCAGCTACGGCTGCGGCGCCCCGGCCGCCAAAGACCACCGCTCCCAGGCCGTAGATGGAGTCGTTGGCACGGGCGATGGCGTCTTCGATGGCATCAAATTCAGCCATGGCAACGACCGGTCCAAAGGTCTCTTCGCGCTCAAGGAGCATGTCGGGGGTCATGCCATCGACAACCGTGGGTTGAATAAATGGCGCTGGGTAGTCGGCCTTGCCGAGCAGAAAGCGTGCGCCTTTTGTCTCCGCATCCTTGAGATGTCCCAGCACAAGCTGATGCTGGGTAGTGTTGGCGATCGGGCCTATGTTGACGCCCTGTTGATCCCATGGGCCGACCTGGTAAGCCGATGCAGCCGCTACCACCTGGCGTTTGAATTCCTCGGCAACGGTACGGTCGACATACACTCGCTCGGTTGACGTGCACATTTGCCCGGCATTCTCGAACGAGCTGGCAACGGCAAATCGCGCAGCAGCCGACAGATTGGCGTCTTTCATGACAATCAGGGGATCATTACCACCGAGTTCCATGACCAGGCGTTTAACGCCTTCGGCAGCGTCCGCCATGATGCTGCGACCGGTGGCCATCGACCCGGTAAAGGCGATCATATTGATGTCAGATTTCACCAGCGCCTGACCGACGTCTCCGTGGCCGTGGGCAATTTGAATCAGATGCTCGGGCAGATGGTGCTGTAGTGCGCGAACGAACAGATCTGCAACCAGCGGCGTGTGTTCTGAGGGTTTCAGAATGACGCTGTTGCCCGCCATCAGGGCAGGGAGCAGCAAGTTGTTGGCCATGGCCAGTGGATAGTTCCAGGGTGAAATGACGGCAACAACCCCAAGCGGCCGATACTGGATACGGCTGCGGCCTTCGCCTTGTTCGGTTTGCAGGGCAGCGGCGGCCTCCTCAATGAAATAGGGGGCATTCGTTACAGTACCGGCGACCTCATAGGTCGCCCGGCGTGCGTCCTTACCCATTTCCAGGCTGATCAGTCGGGCGAGTTGATTCTGGGCAGACGCCAGCGCATGGTAAGCATCCCTCAGGCGGGTTGCACGCTCTTCTAGCGAAAACCGGCCCCAGTTCGCCTGCGCGATCCGACTGCGGCCCACAATTTCTGTCAGCTCGGACCGGGAGGTGATTGGCACCTGTCCGACCGGCTCCTGATTCAACGGATTCAATGACACAAGAAATTCGCTCATGGCTTCCTCAACTAAAGGCGATGACTCGCACTTCCAGGCTGTTTCTGTTGCGGGCGTTGTCCGGTGTGTTCACGGGGTCGGCCGCGGTGTGTGGGGTGCCAAATATGCCCTCGGGGTAACGTGAATCGAAGACTTTCAGCAGCAGGGCCTCGCCGGGTTCCATGTCTGACAGGTAGTATCAGCGATGATCCGGGTTGTAGGAGATCCCGGCTATCTCACCGATGCGATCGGGGTACACCAGTTTGATGCGATGAAAGTCATCCGCAGCCACGGTGTTGATGTCCAGAACAGCCAATGGGGATTCCTCGACACGGTGGCCGACAGGCATCCACAGGTTCACCAACCGGTAGGGGCGGTCGCGAAGCTCTGGTCGTTGTTCGGTCTCTTCCAGCATGCGGTGGAGCGCAGACTTCTCGGTGTAGTCGTTGTGAACAGTCTTCACTGGCGCCCGGTTATGGATGGTTTGGTCCTGACGACTGGTTGACCGATAAGTGTGATCAAAGATCAGCACTTCGCTGGCCTTGAGTCGGTCACGGAGGTACTCGATCACCTGCGGATACAAATGTTCGCGAATGGCGTCGTCATTCTGGTAGTCGTCAAAATCAAAGGCGACCCGGACCGCCTCGAAGCCCTGGTCGTCCAGGTTGAAGTCGTTGGCTTGGTTGCGAATGTCTGTGACGTCAATGTGTCGGGTGTCGACGGATTGAGTGAGCTCGGAGGCACCTGGACCCTTGTATCGCTGGTCGTACTCCAGGTCGCCAACGGGCTGGACGTAGTTGATGCTGAACATGGCTCCTCCTCGCGGGTAGGGTTGCTGGATTCTTGGTTTGCCAGCTTAGGGAGTAGCCGATAGGATTTGAAACAAGGATTTGATGTAAGAGGTACAAGTGAACGCTTTAAACCGGGTAGACCTTAAACAGTTACGAACGCTTCAGTGCCTGCTTCGCGAAGGCAACCTGTCCCGTGTGGCGGATCAACTCGGGGTGACCCAGCAGGCGGTCAGTGACCAGCTGAAAAAGCTCCGCGCCACCTTCAATGATCGCCTGTTTATCCGCAGCGGCAATGGCGTTACTCCGACGGCGTATGCCCGAACGTTGGGGCCGAAGCTGGATCTCATCCTGAATGCCGTTGGCGAGTTGCTGGAGCAGGATGAGTTCAATCCCGCAACAACGACGCGGACCATTACCATCAGCTCCACCGATCTGGAGCAGAAAACCATCCTGCCTTTTCTGATGCAGCGCCTGAGAAGGGAAGCGCCGGGTCTGAGGCTGGCGGTGAAAAAACTTGAGCTGGATGAGATGGCAAATGACCTGCTTGATGGCACCGTGGATCTGGTGTTGACCAATCCGAAGTTTGCGCCACCGAGTTATCCGTCGTTAACCCTGTATTCGGAGCGCTATGTCTGTGTGGCAGGGAAGGCCAATGAGGCAGTTCGCAGCACTATGTCGGTTGCCGAGATCGCTGACATGCCCCAGGTAGTGGTGTCGCCTTCGCGGGGAGACTTTACCGGTGCCGTCCATCGCTGGTTTGAAGACCAGGGGCACCCACGGCAAGCCATGCTCTCGGTACCAACTTTCACGGCGGCCAAAGCAACGATTTCTGAGACTGACCTTGTCGGCTTCATCCCGTCGCGATTGCTGCCCGACGACTCGTTGCGGCCGATTGAGCTGAATGCCGAGATCCCCGGATTCGACGTGATCGCCGTGTGGCACCAGCGCTCATCGCAGGACCCTCTGAATATTTGGATTAGGGATTTACTGGTTCAGGTTTCACGCTGATCTGGAGTAGCGCGATCTCCTGAACTCGAAGTCCGAGCTTGAAGCTGATCTAAATCAGCGCCGTATTCTTTTCCGGGTAACGATGCTCTTTAATCTCACCCAAGAGGTGGGCGAACTGTTCGGGCGTGAGCACGCGCGCCTGGCCGGTTGGAGGGGCGCTATTACGGCATTGCCAGCAAAACTTTGTCCAGGGTCAAACTGGAGCTTGCGCGCCGGGTGGGATGTCAGCAGTAATGACACCCCAGGCGGTGAATTTGTCTGATGAGGATATTGCTGATATTTCTGCTTATTACAGCGAACAATAAATTTATTTTTTTAATTCGTATTTAATTTAAAAATATATAAAAGCATTTTTTATACCCTCCCCCAAAAAACTTTAGGGGGAGGGTAAATTTATCAGCCGATTAGATACTTCGCATGGAAGCGAAGGTGCTCCTCAATAAAACTGGCGATGAAGTAGTAGCTGTGGTCGTACCCTTCATGCCGGTTCAGCTCCAGCGGATAGCCACTTTGTTTGGCAGCGGCTTCCAGCATTTCCGGCTTCAACTGCTCGGTCAGGAAGTTGTCCGCTTCGCCTTGGTCCACCAACGCCGGCACAAACTTGCTCGCCTTTTGCATCAGCAAGCTGGCGTCGTACTCAGCCCAGCTGGCGGTGTCTTTACCGAGGTAAGCGCCAAAGGCCTTCTTACCCCACGGGCAATTGACCGGGTTACTGATCGGGCTGAACGCCGAGACGGACTGGAAACGCTCCGGGTTGCGCAGTGCCAGCACCAACGCACCATGCCCGCCCATCGAGTGGCCAAAGATGGAACGCTGATCGCTCACCGGGAACATATCTTCAATCAGTGCCGGTAATTCGTTGAGCACGTAATCGTACATCCGGTAATGCTTGCTCCAGGGTTCCTGAGTCGCATTTACATAGAACCCGGCGCCCTTACCCAAGTCGTAGCCTTCATCATCGGCGACATCGTCCCCGCGCGGGCTGGTGTCCGGGGCAATAATGGCGACACCCAGTTCGGCAGCCATGCGATGCGCACCGGCTTTTTGCATGAAGTTTTCATCGGTACAGGTCAGCCCGGACAACCAATACAGCGCTGGCACCTTTTTGCCATTGGAGGCCTGCGGCGGCAGGTAGATAGCAAACCGCATCGAACAGTTCAGCGTCTCGGAGTGATGACTGTACTGCTTGTGCCAACCACCAAAACTTTTATTACTGCTCAGATTTTCAATAGTCATTGCAACCTCTCAACAAAACGGTCGCCCGTCTGACTGGCAGGCGACCAGATTTCATTACTTGTCGTAGTGAATAACGGTACGGATGCTCTTGCCTTCGTGCATCAGATCAAACGCCTTGTTGATATCTTCCAGCCCCATGGTGTGGGTGATGAAATCGTTCAACTTGAATTCACCTTGCATGTACCGCTCAACGATGCCCGGCAGCTCGGAACGGCCCTTCACGCCACCAAAGGCAGAGCCTTTCCAGACCCGACCGGTCACCAGCTGGAACGGACGCGTGGAAATTTCCTGGCCGGCGCCCGCAACACCGATAACCACCGACTCACCCCAGCCTTTGTGGCAGCATTCCAGTGCTGAACGCATTACATCTACGTTGCCGATGCACTCGAAGGAATAATCCACACCGCCGTCGGTCAGTTCTACGATCACTTCCTGAATCGGCTTGTCGTAATCTTTCGGGTTGATGCAGTCGGTCGCGCCCAACTGGCGGGCCAGCTCAAATTTGCTCTCGTTGATGTCGATAGCAATGATGCGGCTGGCTTTAGCCATGGTGGCACCAATCACCGCCGACAGGCCGATGCCGCCCATACCGAAGATGGCCACGGTAGCGCCCTCTTCTACTTTGGCGGTGTTCATCACCGCACCCATGCCGGTGGTTACGCCACAACCGAGCAAGCACACTTCTTCCAATGGCGCTTCTTTGTTCACTTTTGCCAGAGAAATCTCGGGCAGTACGGTGTACTCGGAGAAGGTTGAGCAACCCATGTAGTGATAGATCGGCTCGCCGTTTAACGAGAAACGAGTGGTGCCGTCTGGCATCAGGCCCTTGCCCTGGGTTTCACGAATCTTCCCGCACAGGTTGGTTTTACCAGAGGTGCAGAATTTACATTCGCCGCACTCAGGGGTGTACAGCGGAATAACGTGGTCACCCACTTTCAGGCTTGTAACGCCTTCGCCTACCGACTCAACAATACCGCCGCCTTCGTGGCCGAGAATGGTCGGGAAAATGCCTTCGGGATCTTCGCCAGACAAGGTAAACGCATCGGTATGACACACACCGCTAGCGATCACCCGGATACGTACTTCGCCAGCTTGAGGCGGCATCACATCCACTTCTTCAATGGACAGAGGTTGTTTCGGGCCCCAGGCGATAGCGGCTTTAGATTTGATGGTCTGAGTCATGTTGTGTGCTCCAGATTTTGTCGGGCTTCGGCAGGTTCTTCTGCCATGTTGATGGGATCATTGTATTATTATTCTTATGATAGATAATCGGCCGATTAAGCAAATCACCTTTACTGTATAGTAACAATGAACCGTATTTTGTTTGCTGGCGGCATTTTGTATCTAAGCTCACCCAAGTCGTAACGCAAGGAACTGAACATGTTTATTTGGGAAGGGGTCAGTGAGTTTGTGGCGGTCGCGGAAGCCGAAAGTTTTACCGCTGCGGCGAAACGATTGGGCATTTCCACAGCTCAGGTGAGCCGGCAGGTCAGCGCACTGGAATCCCGGCTTTCGACCAAACTGCTGTATCGCACCACCCGCAAGGTTTCGGTGACGGAAGCCGGCCAAACCTACTACCAGTATTGCCGCCAGGTACTCGATGGTCTGGAAGAGGCCGAGCAGGCCATGACCAACCTGCAACTTATCCCCAAGGGAAAATTACGGCTGACCGCACCGGTGACCTATGGCGAGAAGGTGATCGCCCCCTTGGTGAACGATTTCATCCTGCGCTACCCGGAGTTGGAGGTGCAGCTGAATCTGACCAACCAGAAGCTGGATCTGGTCGGTGGCGGTTACGATTTGGCGATTCGGCTGGGAAAACTGGAAGATTCATCCATGATGGCCAAGCGGTTGTCGTCACGAACCTTATACGTGTGCGCCTCGCCGGAATACTTATCCACCTATGGTGTGCCGCATTCGCTTTCGGAACTGGACCGGCACAATTGTTTGCAAGGCAATCTGGATTACTGGCGCTTTCAGGACCGAGGTAAGCCCTACAACGTTCGCGTTAAAGGCAACATGAAGTGCGACAGCGGTTGGGCGTTGCTGGACGCGGCCCTGAAAGGCATCGGGATCGTGCAACTTCCCGATTATTACGTTCAGCCGTCATTGGCCTGTGGAAAACTTATGAACTTGCTGGAACATTATCAAGAAGCCGACGATGGAATCTGGGCGATTTATCCACATAACCGGCATTTATCCCCAAAAGTGCGGATGCTGCTGGATTTCCTGGACGAATCGTTAAGTTAAATTCTGTGGGGCAGTAGTTTTGTCAGTTTGTCCAAATGCGCCGTTTGGCCTGCGTCAGTTTCGCGGCGGTCTCCAGCCGTACATATACCAAACGCCTCTGGTCATCCGCCGCGTCGCAACT
This sequence comes from Marinobacter sp. L-46, assembly GCF_056859535.1. Lineage (NCBI taxonomy): Bacteria > Pseudomonadati > Pseudomonadota > Gammaproteobacteria > Pseudomonadales > Marinobacteraceae > Marinobacter > Marinobacter sp. L-46. The sequence continues at coordinate 48,470 of NZ_JBSXOP010000027.1, read as the reverse complement.
CCCTGACACCCCGGCCCAGCTTGCGGCGCAACAGGGCCCGCAGGGTCACCCCATCCGAGTACCCGACCTGTGCGGCGACTTGGTCGACGCTCGCGTTTCCGGTGCGCAAGAGATGGACGGCATGCTCCACGCGCAGGTCCTGGAAATACGACAAGGGTGTCTTGCCCAAAACGCTTTGCAGCCGCCGCGCCAAGGTGCGCTCGCTTGTGCCCGCGGCGCTGGCCGCCTCGGCCAGCGAGAACCCCTTCGCGAGCTGACTTCTGGCCCAGCACTCGAAGCGCTCCACCATCGGGTCGGCATGCGCAAGGTGGTCGGGAATCACGAACTCGGCTTGCGAACTGCGTGCCTCGACTAGCAGATAGCGTGCTACTAGGGCCGCCAGCGCCGGACTGCGCCCCCGGATGATGCGTAAGGCCAGGTCGACGTGGGCCAAAGCGGCACCCGCGGTAGTGAAGCGTGTCGAGTTCACGATCATGCGTGACTCGTCCAGCGTGACGTTCGGATAGCGCTGCCGAAACATCGGCCCCAGCCACCATGACGTCGTCGCACGATGCCCATCAAGCAGGCCACTCTCTGCAAGTAAGAAACTACCGGAGCAGGCGGCACCAAGGTGCGCGCCAGCGGTGGACCACAGCTGTAGCGCGGCGACCGCATCGGGCACGTCGGGGCGTGTGAGCCGAGCCGAGAGCGTGTCAGGCATCTTCTCACCAAACGCGGGCACGAGCACGACGTCTGGTTCCGGCACACCACGCGCAGTGACCACGGGGACCGTCAAGCCCTGCGCCGTTAGGATGCGACGCCGCACGCCCACCAGCGTGAGCTCTATGTGCGCGGGAGCCTGTGGCAGCGAGCTCGACATCGCATTGGCCAAGCCCACTGTGTCAGTGAGCGCCGCAAGCCCCAGATCAAACACGCCATCACAAACAAGGATATGAAGTTTCATGGCAATAATGATATCAAAGTTGTCATTTTTGTCTATATAAATGGTTGTCATGAAGACTTAGACTGCAGGCTCGTCGGTGCTCTCACCTAAACCATTTACCCAAAGGATTACAATATGACCAAGCTCGCCCTGTTTGTTCGCCTCGAAGCCAAACCCGGCCAGGAGGCTGCGCTTGCCGACTTCCTGGCCAGCGCACTGCCGCTCGCCAACGCCGAATCCGGCACCACTGCCTGGTTTGCATTGAAGTTTGGCCCTTCGACGTTCGGTGTGTTCGATGCCTTTGCCGATGAGGCAGGTCGCCAGGCACATCTGAACGGCCAGATCGCCGCGGCCTTGATGGCCAACGCCGCGACCTTGCTCAGTTCTCCGCCCAATATCGAGAAGGTCGAACTGCTTGCAGCCAAACTGCCTGCATGACAACCCGGCCTTGACTCAATCAGGTCACGCTGCGTAGGGCCACACGGCCCTACGCAGCCCCCCTCGATTGCCGGGGGGATGTTCGGCGACAATTAGGATGACCAGTTGACGACAATTCTCTTGGCAGCCAGCCTTCTGATTTTAACAAGGTCGATAATACTGATGCCTGTAGTTGCCCCAACTAAACTGAGCACCATCTTGCCAGTTCAGCCCGGTATTCCCCGGTGGCATTTCAGACTCTTGTGCGGGTGGCTGCGATTATAGTCTCAGATCCATTTCGGCAATCTGGCCATCACAGTGGCTGGATCAGGAAGGTCGTACAGGTATACATCGCCCCGCTTAAACGTCTTCACAAAAGCCTCCGCTATGCCGTTACTATGAGGGCTTCGCGCGGGTGTGATATACACCACAAAACCCAGAGCGGATGCGAAGACTCGCGTTTCTTTGGCAATGTGGCAGTTGCCATTATCCGTCAGCCATTCCAGAGATTGTGGCACCCACTTCGACTAGCCGAACCGGTATTTCGGGCTTTCCCGCAGTACTCCTGTTACCTGCCCGCTGAACTGGTGGCTGGATTATCAGGCCACATCTCCAAAGGTCCTGCGCCAGTCACGAGGGCTTACGTGGTGACGTTGCTTGAAATGCTGCCGGAATGACGTTGCTGTGTGGAAGCCGATTCTTTCCGAGATGGCTTCCACAGACAGCGATGTGGTCTCCAGCAGTTCCCGTCCTCGCCGAAGTCGTTCACTCACCAACCACTCCACTACCGTCATGCCGGTGGCTCTCTGGAAATGGCGGGTGAAGGTGCGCCGGCTCATGGCGGTGCGGGCGGCCAGTTCATCGATTGTGTGTGTTTCGGCCAGATGTTCCCGCAGATAGTCAAGTAGTCGGTTGATATGCGCATCCTGAGTGGAAATCGCGACCGGCTGCTCAATGAACTGAGCCTGGCCACCTTCCCGGTGCGGCGGAACAACCATCAGGCGGGCAAGGGTATTGGCGGTCCTGGCACCGTAATACTCCCGCACCAGAAACAGGCAGCAATCCAGCCCCGCCGCTGTGCCAGCGGACGTGACCAGCCGGTCATCCTTCACATAGAGGGCGTTGGTATCCAGATTCACCTGTGGAAACCTATTGAGGAAGTCCTGTTCTGCCAGCCAGTGGGTCGAGGCTCTCTTGTTATCCAGCAAACCCGCATAGGCCAGCGCATAGGTGCCGTAGCAAAGGCCTACCACATGTGCGCCCCGTTCATGGCAGCGGGTGAGAGCCTCCGCCAATTGCGGCGGTGGGGCTTCGCTCAGATCGTGCCAGCCGGGTACTACCGCAATATCAACCGCATCCAATAATTCCAGCCCGCCATCTGGCTGAACGGTCATGGCCCGTTCGGATGTGAGGGGCTGAATTGTGGGTGAAGGATAAGCCCGACTTTCGGTAGCGCCACGGTGTCACTCCTGTGGTTCATTTAACCCGATGATAACTGCTTGGCCCGATTCTTTCGATCATTGTCTTTCAGGTCAATATTGGTGGTGATCACATCTCCGTAGACTTACTCCATCAACGAACACCCTGTTGGAGGATAAATACTATGTTGATCAAAACTTTCGCTGGCGCCCTGATGCTTGCTTCGACTGTTTTTACTGGCGCTGCTTTCGCCGAATCGTATACCCGGGAACCCAGCTACCAGATACAGCAAATCCGCAATGCCACCATCAAGGTTACATACGGAGAGACCACCTTTCTGATTGATCCTATGCTGGCCGAACAAGGAGCTTACCCGGGCTTTCCGGACACTTACCGCAGTGAGCTGCGTAATCCTTTGGTGGGCTAGCCCATGGCCGCTGAGGATGTGATTGAGGGTACCGATGCGGTGATCGTTACCCATACCCACCTGGACCACTGGGACGATGCCGCCCAGAAGCTGTTGCCGAAGAACATTCCCCTGTTTGTGCAGAACGGGGCGGATGCCGAGCTGATCCGCTCACAAGGCTTCAAGGATGTGCGTATTCTGGATGGCGAGGCTGAATTCGGCGGCGTGATACTCCATAAAACCGGCGGCCAACACGGCTCCAATACCCTTTATGCCATTCCCGAGCTGGCCAAGGCGCTCGGTGAAATCATGGGTGTGGTTTTTGAAGCCGAGGGGCAGGAAACCACTTACGTGGTAGGCGATACCGTGTGGCGTGATGAAGTGGTTCAGTCATTGGAGCGCTTTCAGCCGGACGTTGTTGTGTTGAATGCCGGGGCGGCGGAACTGACAGGCTTTGAGGGCGACTCGATCATCATGGGCAAAGAAGATACCCTGCGAGTGCACCGAGCTTTACCAGATGCGGACATTGTCGCCGTGCACATGGATGCGGTGAACCATATGACCCTGAGCCGTGAAGAGCTGGCAGAGTTCGTGGAGAACGAGGGGATTGATGAGCGGGTATTGATCCCGGCGGATGGTGAGATTCTTTCTTTCTGACCAGAACACCCCTGAAACAAATGATCCAATGAGGAACAGTCAAATGAGCAAGCGAGCCGTTATTGTTGTCGATATCCAGAATGAGTACTTTGCCTCCGGCAAACTGCCTCTGGTGAACATTGAACAGGCAGCCGCCAAGGCTGCCCAGGTGATAGATACAGCGCGTCAGAACAAAGACCTGCTGGTGCATGTTCACCATGAGTTTCCGGACCTGAATGCGCCTGTATTCACCCCGGGTACAAACGGCATCAACATCCACGAATCCGTGGCACCAAAAGGTGATGAGCCGGTGATTCTGAAGAATTATCCCAACTCATTCCTGAAAACCAACCTGAAAGAGCTGCTGGATGCCAGCGACATTGAGGAAGTGGTTGTGATCGGTGCCATGAGTCACATGTGCATCGAAGCCACCAGCCGAGCCGCTTCAGATTTTGGCTACAAGGTCACTGTGCTGGAAGATGCTTGCGCCACGATGGACCTGGAGTTCAACGGCGTGAAGGTGCCGGCGGCACAGGTTCATGCCACGGCTATGGCGGCTCTTGGGTTTGCCTATGCGAGTGTCCAGTCCACCCGGGATTACCTGTGAGGATCTTGCTCTTCGTATCTGTCGGGTGGTTGCTCCCGTAAACTGAAGCCGACCGGCCAGAAACATTTCAGCCGGTCGTTTCAGTGGTATCGTTCGGCCCGGATCTATTGCTGGACGGCCTCATATGTTGCGTGCAGATTCCAAAAATCTGAACGTTCGCTTTGCGACCATACCGTGTACCAAAAGCTTGTTCCTTGAGGGCACAAAACATGTTGTGCCGCTGGCCTGGGTTTGGGATCGCGGAGCCAGAGAATGGCTTGGCCAGAAGCGCCGGTCCATCGCCAATGACTCGGTTAGTCTTTTGCCTGTCGAGGCGAGCCTGAGCAAGGGAGCCGAAGGTCCCGACGAATGGCAGCCCCCATTGGGCGAGTGCGGCTATGTAGCTCGCTTCGTTCGGGTGGTAAAGTCATACTATCTGCAGCCTACTGCCCCGGAGTTGGCCTGCTTGTGATTGCGGAGAGTGTGCCATGAAGACAAACGCCCAACCGAAAAAGAACTCCTGGACGGCCTAGATGCCCACACCGCCCATGCTGACGAGCTGGCCGAGCCGCTCCCTCAGGAGCTTACACCTCTGGAACGCCTAAAGGGGACAGTCAAAGGCTACGAGCGACCAACCGATCCGGTTTGGGACGAGTGGTTCGACTCTGAAGGCGTCAGTGACGACTTTGTGGAAGATCGAGAGCAGCCCAAGGATGGACGAACATAATGGCCCTCGATGACGAAAAAACTAGAGGGCATGTGGCTCTCAAAGGCTTTTTTGGTATCTGTCGCGAATGGGACTGCACCCAGAAAGAGATGATGCAGTTGCTCGGCGGTGTGTCCCGGAGCACGCTGGCCAAGTATGAGACGTTGCCACACGTAACGCTCTCGCAGGATACCCTGGAGCGCATCAGCTACATCCTGGGCATCTACGAATCCCTGAGGATCATGTATCCAACGGCCGAACGCGCCAATCGTCGGGTCCGACTGGAAACCAGTGAGCCTCCCTTCCTTGGAGCGTCAGCCCTAGACTTTATGGCGCAAGGCTCCATGAAGCACCTCATGGAAACTCGACGCTACTTTGATGCAAAGCGGGCGGGGTAACCAGCCCCCGTCGACCAAGATTTTGGGCGGTCAGTTTGGTCACTTTTTTGTTTGAGTGGTAGGAAATACGGAGCCAGTTCGAGAGGCTTTCCATGCTAAGGATCACCCGGATCGACCTGAACCCCTTTTTCACCTTGCCGCACCGCACCAGCGGCTCTGCCGGTGTGCCTCTGCATAATCGCCTGCCGTTTTATCGAGCCTATGCCACCGGCCTTCCGAGTTATGTGAAGAGTCTTGTGCTGACCTCTGATCTCCAGGGGCGAGAAGCCGGCAGTCAGAATCGGCTGCTCGGCGTACCTGTGGCTGAGGCACTTTCGGCATTGTCTCGGGAAGGTGTCATTCCGGCTCCCGACGCGGTGTTTCTTTGCGGCGACCTGTACGACTATCCCGACTGCCACAAAAGGGGCGGTACTGGAACGGTAGATGAGGTGTTCCAGGCGTTTTCTGAGGTCACGCCCGAAGTTGTCGGCGTCCTGGGGAACCACGACCAGATGGATCATCCCGAAGCGCTTCCAGATAACACCACCCTTCTGGATGGCGGGGTGGTTAGGGTTTTGGGCAACCTGAACGTCGGTGGCGTCAGCGGTATCGTGGGCAATCCGAATCGCAATCAACGGCGAACCGAGGACGATTTTCTGGCCGCACTGGAGTCGGTGACCGATCAAGCCCCGGATATCCTGCTACTCCATCAAGGCCCAACCGACCCGGAACGGGCGGATCGTCGGGGTGATCCCGGTGTCGCATTGTCACTTGAAACCGGCTTTCAAGGGCTCACCGTGTTCGGCCATACTCGGTGGGGCTGGCCCTGGCTTATTTCACTCGGTGAGGGTCAGGCTTTGAATGTCGATGGGCGGGTCGTGGTGGTTTTGCCGGAGGTTGACGGAGTTTTCGGTTTCAGTGCAAAGGTCAAAATTCCATAGCCGGAAAAAATGTCCTAGAAACCGTGGACACACCATGGACACAATTTGGACACAGGAAAATAAAAAGGCCCTACGCTTTCACGTAAGCCCTTGAAAAATATGGCGCGCCCGAGAGGATTCGAACCTCTGACCTCTGCCTCCGGAGGGCAGCGCTCTATCCAGCTGAGCTACGGGCGCATTCGAAACCGCGAGTTGCTCGTCAATTTCGAGTGCGCAATCTTACGTGCGCAGGGGGCGTCTGTCCAGCCCCCGAGCTCAACTCATCCCTCAGATTTTCGGCATTTTCTGTTCGGGAGTAATACTCACCAGGTTGCTGTCGTTGCTGAAGGTCACTTCTCCGTCCTGTACGGATACCTGAAAGGTCATGGAGCGCTCTGCCAGGGCGGCCAGCTGGCTGGTTTGTTCGGCGGCCAGGTCGACAATGGTCAGGTTGCCAAATCGCTCCAGCTTGTTATGGTGCTTGTCCCACCACACAGGCACGCCGCGCCCGCCGTAGGTGTACAGGATCACCCTTTGTGAGCGGTTGCAGGCTTTGCGAATGCGGTCTTCTTCCGCCAGGCCCAGGTCTATCCAGAGCTCGATTTCATCGCTCAGGGATTTCTGCCACAGCTCTGGTTCGTCGTCGGTGCTCAGGCCTTTGGTAAACTCCAGGGTGTCGCTGGCATTCAGGGCGAAGGCCAGCAGGCGTATCATCATGCGTTCATCGGTCTCTGACGGGTGGCGTGCCACGGTCAGGTGGTGGTCGGCATAATAGTGCCTGTCCATATCGGCAATATGGAGCGTGGCTTTGAAGATGGTGGCTTTCAGTGCCATTGAGCGTCCTGTGGTTTTGGTGGGCAGGGCATTAGTGTAAAGCAATTTCAGCGAGGCGGTGCATAGCGGTATGGTGTTGTTGCGGGGTTTTCTGGTTCTGGTGGTGTTCTTCCTGCTGGGTGAGGCGCTGCGGGTGCTGGCGGGTTTGCCGGTCAGTGGCGGGGTGCTGGGGATGGTGATGGCCACCTTTACCCTGATGCTGCGTGGCCAGGTCAGTGATGAGCTGGCAGAGGCCAGTCGGGGTCTGATTTCGGTGCTGGTACTGCTCATTACACCGGGGGTGGTGGGCGTATTTTTTATTGTCGACCAGTTCTACGGCCACTGGACAACGGTCATTGTCGCCCTGATTGCCGGTACGCTGCTGAGTGTACTGACCACCTTATGGCTGATGAAGAAGGTGTCGGAGAGCAGTGCGGGGGAGAAGAGCCATGAATAATGCCTTTGCCGAACTGCTCTCGGTCTGGACGGCGGGCCCGATGCTTTCCATCGCGCTTACGCTGGCGGCGTTCCTGGTGGCGAATTGGTTGTTTGCCCGCTTCCGTCGGCCGCTGTGGATGCCGCCGGTGCTGATTGCTGCGCTGTTGCTGGCCGCCGTGGTGGCCCTCAGTGGCATCGGCTTTGAAGAGTACGAGCAGGGCGCCCGCTGGCTCACGGTGTTGCTGGGCCCGGCCACCGTGGCGCTTGGGGTGCCCCTGTATCAGCAAATGCACCACATTCGTGCGCTCTGGAAGCCCATCCTGGTGACCTTGCCCCTGGCGGCCACGCTGGCTGCAGTCTATGCCCTGGGGATTGCCTGGTTGATGGGGGCGTCGCCCCTGGTGTTGTCTTCCCTTGCGCCGAAGTCGGTGACAGCACCCATTGCTATGGGCATTGCCGAGCAGCTGGGTGGCTCTGTGTCGCTCACCCTGGGCGGCTTGCTGATTACCGGCGTACTGGCCTCGGTGTTTGTAGACTGGTGTGTCCGCTGGCTCAATATCAAGGACGACCGGATTATCGGTTTCGCACTGGGCCTGAATGGCCATGCTATTGGCACCGCCCGGGCGTTTGAAATCAGCCCGACAGCCGGCGCTTTTTCGTCTTTGGGGATGGGGTTGACCGGGGTGTTTACCGCCTTGTTCCTGCCGTTTACCTTTCCGTTCTAGGAGTTCTGCTTCATCTATGCCAAACCAAGACATCCTCGACCTGCAGCCCACCCACATCCAGGAGCTGCAGAACCGGTACGAACAGGCACTGGCTGAGCACGGATACGACAGCCTGCTGATTGCCTCCGGCGCTGCCCCCTACCGGTACCGGGATGATCAAACCTACGTGTTTCAGGGCTTCGGGCCGTTTCTGCACTGGACCGGCCTGGCCGGCCAGGAGCACAGCTGGCTGCTGATTCGCCCCGGCCACAAACCGGTGCTTTGGCTGTACCAGCCGGTGGATTTCTGGCATGCCAACCCGGCGATGCCTGAAGAACCCTGGCAAGAGGTTGTTGAAGTGCGCAGCCGGCAGCAGTCCGGCACCCCGGAGCTGGACAACCCGGGCCGGCTGGCGGTGATCGGCGATCCCCTGGTGCTGGACGGCGTGCCGGGAGAGCATAACCCGGCGGCGCTGGTGGCGGCTGTGGAAGAAACCCGGGTGCGCAAAACACCCTATGAAATCGAATGCCTGGCCCATGCCAACCGGATTGCCCTGGCTGGCCATAATGCCGCCCGGGATGCCTTCCTGGCCGGCGACAGCGAATTCGGGATCAACCTCGCCTACCATCAGGCCACCGGCCAGCGTGAAGCCGAAGCGCCTTACCACAGCATCATCGGCCTGAACGAACACGCGGGCACCCTGCATTACCAGTATTACGACGTTCAGCCGCCGCGCCGGCCCCGCAGCCTTCTGATCGACGCCGGTGTGCGCTATCGGGGCTACTGCTCTGACATTACCCGCACCACGGCCGGCCCCGGGGAGCCGAGGTTTTCGGCACTGGTGCACGGCCTGGAAAAACTGCAGCTGCGGCTGTGCGAGATGGCGGCTCCTGGCGTGGATTATGTGGACATCCACCGCAAGGCCCATCAGGGCATCACGGCCTTGCTGTCGGCGTCCGGGCTTGTTTCCGGGTTGAGTGACGAGGCGATCGTAGAGCTGGGCATCAGCAGGGCCTTCTTCCCCCACGGCATCGGCCATTTTCTGGGCATCCAGGTGCACGATGTCGCCGGCAAGCCGACGCCGCCACCCGAAGATGCGCCGTTCCTGCGCCTGACCCGCACCCTGGAAGAGGGCATGGTGGTCACCATCGAACCCGGCCTCTACTTTATTCCGTCACTGCTGGAGCCTGTGCTGAACGGGCCGCAGGCAAAGTACCTGAATCGGAGCCTGCTTGATGAGCTGCAAGGCTGTGGGGGTATTCGTATTGAGGACAACGTAGCGGTAACAGCCTCCGGTGCCCGCAACCTGACCCGGGAAACAGAACGGTAACCTTTCTCAACAAATTCCGCGGTTAAAAGGGTTGCATTCCTGCTTGTTAATGACAATAATTATCACTAACTTTAGTGCTGTTAGTGAGAGCGCCCTATGTACGTTTGCCTGTGTTACGGGGTAACAGACAGAGAAATCCGCGAAGCCGCCGAAAATGGTGTCAGCTCCATGCGCCAGCTGGGTAAGGAGCTGGGTGTCGGCCGCCAGTGTGGTCGCTGCGCCTGCACCGCGCGGGAGATCCTTAAGGAAGCCCGGTCACCGGATTATCTGGCGCTTGCCAACATGCTGGCCCAGCCCGCCTGACGGGCTGACCTGTCCCGATACTGCAATTGCACCTCTTTCACATCCGTGATTTTTTATTGCCGGTAAACCGACTATCCTTGTGAATTAAAGCAACTGCGACATAAGGAATTTGGTTATGAAAGGCGATAAGAAAGTCATCCAGTATCTGAACAAGGTTCTTGCCAACGAGCTGACCGCAATCAACCAGTATTTTTTGCATTCCAGAATGTACAAGGACTGGGGCATTACCAAGCTGGCAGCCAAGGAATACGAAGAATCCATTGACGAAATGAAGCACGCCGATCAGCTGATCGAGCGCATTCTGTTCCTGGAGGGACTGCCCAACCTGCAGGATCTGAACAAATTGCTGATTGGCGAAAATGTTCAGGAAATGATCGAGTGCGACCTAAAGCTTGAGCACACCGCACACACCGACCTGAAAGAAGCTATCATCTACTGCGAACAGGTTCAGGACTTTACCAGCCGCGAACTGTTCCGGAGCATCCTCGACAGCGAAGAAGAGCATATCGACTGGCTCGAAACCCAGCTGGAGATGATTTCCCAGATGGGTATCCAGAACTACGTCCAGCTGCAGTCCTCGGCAGCGGAGTAACCACCGACAATGGATCTGTCCTGCTTCAAAGCCTATGACCTCCGGGGCCGGGTTCCGGACCAGCTGAACCCGCCCCTGGCAGAAAAAATCGGCCGGGCCTATGTGGAAATCACCGGTGCAAAAAAAGTCATCGTCGGCTATGACATCCGCCTGTCCAGCCCGGAAATCGCCGAGGCGCTCAGCTCCGGCCTGATGGCGGCCGGTGCCGACGTTTACGACATCGGCCTGTGTGGCACCGAACAGGTGTACTTTGCCACCAGCCACTACGGCATGGACGGCGGCATCATGGTCACCGCCAGCCACAACCCGAAAGACCACAACGGCATGAAAATGGTCGGCCCCCAGTCCCGGCCCATCAGCTCCGATAACGGCCTGAACGACATCCGGGACCGCGTGCGCGAACCCTTCTTTGATGCGCCGGGGCAGGGCAGGTACGAAACCCTGGAAGTGATGGCCGCCTACACTGACCACCTGTTGGGCTACATCGACGCCAGCTCCCTCAAGCCCATGACCATCGTCTGCAACGCCGGCAACGGCGGCGCTGGTCTGGTGATTGATGAACTGGAACAACACCTGCCGTTCGAATTTATCAAAGTGCACCACCAGCCGGACGGACACTTCCCCAACGGCGTACCCAACCCCATCCTGCCGGAAAACCGCACCGCCACGGCAGATGCCGTCATCGAACACGGCGCCGCCATGGGTATCGCCTGGGACGGCGACTACGACCGCTGCTTCTTCTTCGACGAAACCGGCCGCTTCATCGAAGGCTACTACATCGTCGGCCTGCTGGCGGACCAGTTCCTCAGAAAAACCGGCGGCGGAAAAGTCATCCACGACCCCCGCCTCACCTGGAACACCCAGGACCTGATAGAAGCCGCCGGCGGCGAAGCCATCGAAAGCAAAACCGGCCACGCCTTCATCAAACAAAGAATGCGCGACGAAGACGCCGTATACGGTGGCGAAATGAGCGCCCACCACTACTTCCGCGACTTCGCCTACTGCGACAGCGGCATGATCCCCTGGCTACTCATCGCCGAACGCCTGTGCCAGAGCGGCCAAACCCTGTCGTCCCTCATCGACGCCAGAATAGAAGCCTACCCGGCCAGCGGCGAAATCAACCGCACCATAGCCGACCCCGCCAAAGTCCTCGCCGCCATAGAAGCCCTCTACAGCCCCGGCGCCAAAAACGTCAGCTACGTAGATGGCCTGAGCGTAGAGTTCGACAACTGGCGCTTCAACCTGCGCATGTCCAACACCGAACCGGTGGTTCGCCTGAACGTGGAAGCACGGGCTGATAAGGCCCTGATGGAAAAGAAAACGGAAGAACTGCTGGTGGAAATGGAGCGATTAAACAGAGGCTGACGCTGGCGGAATCCCCGGCCAATGTCGGGTGACCGGCTGGGGGTGATCCCTTCTGAAACTGTGCGGAGCCATGGATGGCGGAGCCCAAGCGCCACATGGATGTGCCGCAAGGAGCGTGTTTCAGAAGGGATCACCCCCAGACGGGCAGTGCTCCGGTGTCAAAGGAGATTGAGTGCCCGGCTCAAAGCCAGTCATTCAGCATAATGCCGATACCAAACCGCTCAATCCGCTCATTGTAGTCAATCAAACTCTCCCCATACCCGTTGTAATACTGGAAAAAACCCTTCAACGTATCCCCAACAGGAAAACTGTACCCAAACTCCACTGACGTCCGGTTATCCGACCGCAAATTATTCAGCAACTTCAGCGAAAACGTCCGATCCTCCGTTAGCTTGTACACCGCGTTATAACTTGCGTGCCCAAGATACCGCTCGATATCCGCATTATCATTATCGCTGGCACTCTCCGGCAGCCGGTACCACGGTTCCACCTGGAACAACCATCGGCCATAGCTATACGCGGCGGACGCCTTGATCCGGTTCCAGCTCCGGGACCGGGGATCCGCCTGGCCGTTGGACTGGTGGTTGAAGCCAATGGTGACCCCGTTCAGGGTGCCCGGCCCGATATCCCAGTCCAGCTGGTGCCGGAAAAACAGCTCGGGCTCGTAGTTGGTCTCCCGGAAAGGCGCTGATTCGTCCTGGTTGTACACCTGCCAGAACGACTTCTGGGTATAGCCGAACCAGAACGTGGTGCGCTTATCAAAGAAGCCGGTCAGCAACGGTACCTTGAAACTGATCTGGTATTTGGCTTCCTCATTCTCCAGGAAGTAGTCGTAGCCAGTGGTGCCCAGCCGCGGGCTGACCGGGTTCGGGTTGGGGTGGTCTACCCAGGTCAGCGGAAGAATGTAGTTGGGCTTGTGGGTCACCAGGCTGCCGGCAAAGGAAAACACCGCCTGCTCGGCCGCCAGGTAATTATTCACCAGTGACTTCATGACCCCTTCGTCCGGGTCATCCTCCATGGCGTTGCCGACAATCTCCGCGCGGGTCTCCTTGTCGGCAGCCAGTTGCTCCGCCTGTGCTTCAGAGGTTTCCAGTGCCTCTTCGCTGGCGTTATCCCGGGCTGTCTGGGGATCATTCCGGGCGTCGTAGCAGGCCAGGCGCTGCACGCCGTCCCGGATCAGGGCGCAGTTTACGGAGCTCTCGCCGGTATCCTGGGCGAAACTCGCCGGGCTTGCCGTCAGCGCAAATACAACCAAGGCAAGGGGAAAACGGGCTGGCAGGTGCATGGCGTGTCCTTACTGGCTGGCGGTCAGGCTGAGCCAGGTGTTGGCAATGCCATACACCCAGACGCCCAGCAGGGTTAAGGTCAGAAGTGCAAAAATAATCCGGTGCCGGGTGCGGCGGTTATCGCTGACCGAGGCTACCCAGCGCAGGTACATCAGGCCGATAAAGCTGAGAAAAACACCCAGACTGGCCACCGCAGGAACCAGCAGCCAGGCCGGATGCACCGGGTTGCCGGCGCTGGACAGGTTGCTGAACCAGCCCATGGACACCAACAGGACAGCCAGGCTGGAGAACTCCAGGATCAGCAGGGATTTGCGTCGTTTATCCGGGCGTGGGGCGGGCGTCTGTGGCATGGTCGGGCTCAAGGTACCTGGTGGAGGAATGTCGGATGGCTATGGTAACCGGAAACGGTAACAGTTCAGATACACCCTACGAAACTGTCACTAAAATGGTTGAAATCAATTTCTGATTCTGCCATTTGGTTTTTTTGCCGGGGCACAGTCGCTATAATGCGGCGACCGAAAGATTATAACGCTCAAATGCGAGGTGCATTGTGAAGATGAAGAGAGTCCTGGCTGTAGTTCTGCTTGGTTTTGGCCTGGCCGCCGGCGCCGCAGTAGCAAGTGTTGAAGACGAAATCCGCGACCGCATCAAGCCGATCGGCGAAGTGTGCCTGCAGGGTGAAGAGTGTGGCGAAGCCGCAGCTGCGCCTGCCCAGGAAGCCAGCGCCGGTGCTGCTGCCCGTTCCGGCAGCGACGTGTATAACGCAGCCTGTACTGCGTGCCACGCCACCGGTGCAGCCGGTGCTCCGATTGTCGGCAACGCCGACCAGTGGGCGCCCCGCATCGAGCAGGGCATGGATACGTTGATCGATCACGCCATCAACGGCTTCAACGCCATGCCGCCGAAAGGTGCCTGTGGTAGCTGTTCTGATGAAGAGATCGTTGCCGCCGTTGAACACATGGTGGAAGCAAGCCAGTAATACCCGGCTTGTTACGCAAAACCCCGCCCCGTGCGGGGTTTTGTCGTTTTACAGGCCCAGGTCGCCAATCAGGGCGCTGAGAGTGGCCTTGCCCTTTTTCTGGTTGGCCTGCTGGTCCGATTCGCCCAGCCCCTCCCATTTCACGTCCTCTTCCGGCAATTCATCCAGGAACCGGCTGGGAATGGTCTCCAGTTTTTCCCCGTATTGCTTGCGTGACGCGGCATAGGTCAGCGCCAGGGTTTCCCGGGCCCGGGTGATGCCTACATACATCAGGCGCCGTTCTTCCTCCACATTGCCTTCCTCGATGCTGCTCCGGTGCGGCAGGATCTCTTCCTCCAGGCCCATAATAAACACATGGGGAAATTCCAGGCCCTTCGAAGCATGCAGGGTCAGCAACTGAACCTTGTCGCTGTCATCTTCCTCTTCCCGCTGCTCCATCATGTCCCTCAGCACCAGCTTGGCGATAGCATCCTCGATGCCGATCTCGTCGGCCGTGCCCTTGCCGTCATCCAGCATGCGCTGGATCGACTCCACCAGGTACCAGATGTTCTCCATCCGCCGTTCGGCCTGCTTCGGACTGCCGGAATGCTGGTGCAGCCATTCTTCGTATTCGATGTCGGTGAACAACTGTTTGATGACCGGGATTGGATCTTCCGAGAACAGGCGCTCGCAGGTTTTGTCGACCCAGTGGGCGAAGCGTCGCAGCCGGTCCAGGCCTTTCTCGGTGACATGGGTTTCCGCGCCCATATCACCCAGCGCCTTGAACAGGCTGACGTTGCGGGAGCGGGCATAGTGGCTGAGTTGCTCCAGAGTGCGCGGGCCGATTTCCCGGCGCGGCACGTTCACCACCCGCAGGAAGGCGGCATCGTCGTCCGGGTTAATCATCAGCCGCAGGTACGACATCGCATCCTTGATCTCGTTCTTGGAGAAGAACGACTGGCCGCCGGAGATGCGGTAGGGAATCTGGTAGGCCTGCAGCTTCATCTCCAGCAGCCGGGCCTGGTGGTTGCCCCGGTAAAGCACTGCGAAATCCTTGAAATCCAGGCCGTTCTTCAGCTTCTGGTCGAGAATCTCGGTAGCCACCCGCTCGGTTTCGGCGTCTTCGTTGCGGCAACGAATGATGCGGATTTCGTCACCCACGGTGTGGTCACTCCAGAGGGCTTTCTCGAACACGTGGGGGTTGTTGGCAATCACCGTGTTGGCGCAGCGCAGGATCCGGCTGGTGGAGCGGTAGTTTTGCTCCAGCTTGACGATTTTCAGGCTCGGGAAGTCTTCCTTCAGCTGGGCCAGGTTTTCCGGCCGGGCGCCTCGCCAGGCGTAGATGGACTGGTCATCATCGCCCACCACCGTAAACGCGGCCCGCTCGGCCACCAGCTGTTTCACCAGCTCGTACTGGCACACGTTGGTGTCCTGGTACTCATCCACCAGCATGTAGCGGATTTTCCTGCGCCACTTGGCCAGCACGTCCGGGTTGTCCCGGAACAGCTGCACCGGCAGCAGGATCAGGTCGTCAAAATCTACCGCGTTGTAGGCTTTCAGGTATTCGTTGTAGTGCCTGTAGACGATGGCAATGCGCTGCTCACGCTCGTCTGCCGCCTTGCTGTAGGCCTCGGAGGGGCTGCGCATGGCATTCTTCCAGGACGAGATGGTCATCTGCACGTCGTTCAGCTCGTCACCGGCTTCGGCGCTGGCTTCGCGCAGCATCAGGTCTTGCAGCAGGGCCTTGGCATCTTCGGCATCGAAGATGGAAAAGCCGGGGTGATAACCCAGGTGGGCATGTTCCTCCCGGATCATGTTCAGGCCCAGGTTGTGGAAAGTGGAGACAATCAGCCCCCGGGTCTTGCCCCGGTCAACAATGCGCCCGACCCGCTCTTTCATCTCCCGGGCGGCCTTGTTGGTAAAGGTGACGGCGGCAATGTGCCGGCCCGGGATGCCCAGTTCTTCAATCAGATAGGCGATCTTGCGGGTGATCACGCTGGTCTTGCCACTGCCGGCGCCCGCCAGCACCAGCAGGGGGCCGTCGGCGTAGCGAACCGCTTCGCGCTGTCTGGGGTTGAGCTTGTTCACGATAAAGACGCCAGAGAATAAACCGGGGTGAGTGTTGCGTCCGGCTATTCTACACCACCACGCCGCATCCAGCTTGCCTGCAACACCAAGCCGCTGTACCTTTGCCCATTAATTTTGTAAGCAAGATAACAGAGGTCGCATGAACAGTATCTCCCGGCGCATTGCTGATGAACTCGGCGTACGTGAGCAGCAGGTAAACGCCACCGTCGCCCTGCTGGATGAAGGTGCCACCGTTCCGTTTATTGCCCGTTACCGGAAAGAAATCACCGGCTCCCTGGACGACAGCCAGCTGCGTACCTTGGAAGAGCGGCTGCGTTACCTGCGGGAGCTGGAAGACCGCCGGGGCACTATCCTCAACAGCATCGAGGAGCAGGGCAAGCTGACCGACGAGCTGCGCACGGCCATCGAAGCGGCAGACACCAAGAACCGCCTGGAAGACCTGTACCTGCCCTACAAGCCCAAGCGCCGCACCAAGGCCCAGATTGCCAAGGAGGCGGGGCTGGAGCCGCTGGCTGATGCCTTGTTTGATGACCCCACCCTGGACCCGGAAACCACCGCAGCCGGTTACCTGAATGCCGAAGCCGGCATTGACGACACCAAGGCCGCGCTTGATGGCGCCCGCTACATCCTGATGGAGCGCTTTGCCGAAGATGCCGAGCTGCTGGGCGCGCTGCGGGATTTCGTGTGGCAGGAAGGCCAGCTGAAAGTCAGCGTGGTGGAAGGCAAGGAAAACGAAGGCGCGAAATTCCGCGATTACTTCGACCACATCGAGCCGTTGAAGAAGGTTCCCTCGCACCGGGCCCTGGCTATTCTACGTGGCCGCAATGAAGGTATCCTGGCCTACAGCCTTGTGATGGGTGATGCCGAAGACGACCGCCGCCAGCCCCATCCGGCGGAGCAGCGCATTGCGGCCCACTGGCGCATTCGCGACAACGGCCGTGCTGCCGACAAATGGCTGAGCGAGGTGGTGCGCTGGACCTGGCGGGTGAAGCTCTCTACCCAGATTGAAACTGACCTGATGTCCCAGGTACGCGAAGCCGCTGAAGCCGAAGCCATCAACGTGTTTGCCGCCAATCTGAAAGACCTGCTGTTGCTGGCTCCCGCCGGCCCGCGCGCGACCCTGGGCCTGGACCCCGGCCTGCGTACCGGTGTGAAGGTGGCGGTGATTGACGGCACCGGCCAGGTGGTCGACCACGGCGCGATTTACCCCCATGCGCCCAAAAATCAGTGGGAGCCCTCCATCGTGCAGCTGGCGGCCTGGTGCCAGAAGTACAGGATTGAGCTGGTAGCCATCGGTAACGGCACCGCGTCCCGGGAAACCGAGAAGCTGGTGGGCGACCTGTGCAAGCGTTATCCGGAACTGAAGCTGGCCCGCATTGTGGTGAATGAATCCGGGGCGTCGATTTACTCGGCCTCCGAATTTGCCTCAAAGGAGTTACCGGACCTGGATGTGACTATCCGGGGTGCTGTCTCCATCGCCCGCCGTTTGCAGGACCCTCTGGCAGAGCTGGTGAAAATTGAGCCCAAGTCCATCGGTGTCGGCCAGTACCAGCACGATGTGTCCCAGGTCCAGTTATCCCGCAGCCTGGATGCCGTGGTGGAAGACTGTGTAAACGGGGTAGGGGTAGACCTGAACACCGCGTCTGTACCGTTGCTCACCCGGGTGTCCGGCCTGAACCAGAGTATCGCCCAGAACATCGTCGATTTCCGCAACCAGAACGGCAAGTTCGTCAGCCGCAAGCAGCTGATGAAAGTCTCCCGGCTGGGTGAGCGCACCTTCGAACAGGCTGCCGGCTTCCTGCGCATTGCCGGTGGCGATAACCCGCTGGACCGCTCGTCTGTGCACCCGGAAGCCTATGGCGTGGTGGAAGCCATTGCCCAGCGCAACGGCAAGAAAGTGGACGACATTATTGGCGACTCTGCGTTCCTGCGCAGCCTCAACCCGCAGGATTACGTGACCGAGCAGTTCGGCCTGCCCACAGTGAAAGATATCATCTCCGAGCTGGAAAAGCCGGGCCGGGACCCGCGTCCGGAATTCCGTTTCGCCCACTTCGAGGAAGGGGTGGAAACCCTGAACGACCTGAAGCCGGGCATGGTGCTGGAAGGCTCCGTCACCAACGTGACCAACTTTGGTGCCTTTGTCGATATCGGCGTACACCAGGACGGTCTGGTACATATCTCCGCCCTGTCCCATACTTTCGTCAAAGATCCGCGCGAAGTGGTGAAGGCGGGTGATATCGTTAAGGTTAAAGTGATGGAAGTGGACATTCCCCGTAAACGGATTGCCCTGTCCATGCGTATGGATGACCAGCCCGGTGCCGAGGCGTCGTCCAAGCCGGCCCGTGGCGCCGATCGCAGTGGTGGCCGCGGTAACGACCGCAAGCCCCGTGGCAGCCAGGGTTCCCAGCCCGCGCAGGGTGCCATGGCTGGCGCGCTGGCACAGGCACTGGCCTCTGCCCGTAAAGGCGGCCGTTAAACCACTTCCTTGAATCAATGGCGGCTATCCCATAAAAGGGTAGCCGCTTCAACAGGAGCCAATCATGGCAGATTCCCGCCACTCCCTGCTTCAGCAGTTTGCCGCCAGTGACTGGAGCGGTTTTCTGAAAGGTGTCGAGAAAGAAGGTCTGAGGGTGGATGCCAACGGCTTCATCGCCCAGACGCCCCATCCGGAGGCTCTGGGCTCTGCCCTGACCCACGGGCGGATTACCACCGACTACTCCGAAGCCCTGCTGGAGCTGATTACCCCGGTGTTCAACAGCACCGGTGCCATGCTGGAATCCCTGCGGGACACTCACCGTTATGTGCAGCAGAACCTGGGTGACGAAGTGTTCTGGGCCGCCAGCATGCCCTGCGAAATCGATGGCGACCAGAGCATTCCCATCGCCGAGTATGGCCGTTCCAACGTCGGCCAGCTCAAGCATGTTTATCGTCAGGGGCTGGCGGTGCGCTATGGCCGGGTGATGCAGAGCATTGCCGGTGCCCACTACAACCTGTCGCTGCCCGACAGCTTCTGGCAGAAGTGGCAGGAAGTCACGGGCAACAGCGATTCCCTGCAGGATTTCAAATCCGACCAGTACTTCTGGCTGATCCGCAACTTCCGCCGCCGCAGCTGGCTGCTGATGTTGCTGTTCGGGGCGTCTCCGGCGCTGGATTCCAGCTTCGTTGCCAACATGAAGCACGATCTCAGCCGCTTCGACGACCGCACCTGGCACGGCCAGTATGCGACCTCCCTGCGCATGGGCGATCTGGGCTACCACAACAATGCCCAGGCCTCCCTGAATATCTGTTTCAACGAACTGGCCACCTACACCCGCACCCTGGACCGCGCCATCCACACCAACTGGCCGGCCTATGAGGCCATCGGCACCCAGCGCGATGGCGAGTTCATCCAGATCAACACCAGCGTGCTGCAGATTGAGAACGAGTATTACAGCGCGGTGCGCCCGAAACGCACCACCGAACGGGGCGAAAAGCCGATACAGGCGCTGGATGCCCGGGGCGTGGAGTACATCGAAGTGCGTTGCCTGGACCTCGATCCTTTCTCGCCGGTCGGCGTGAACCAGGCGCAGGTTGATTTCCTGGACCTGTTCCTGCTCGATTGCCTGCTGACCGACTCGCCGCGTATTGGCGACGAAGAATGCGAGCGGCTGGATGACAACTACAAGGATGTCGTGGCTTCCGGCCGCTGGCAGGAACTGGCCCTGTGCCGGGCAAACGGCGAACGGGTGCCTGTCGGCAACGCCGCCCGGGAACTGCTGGACCGGCTGCAGCCGCTGGCGGAACAACTGGACGGCTGGGAGCAGGGTGAGACCTACCGCAACGCCCTGGCTGCACAGCGCGACAAGTTGCAGGGCTCAGACTGGGCGGTACCTTCTGCCCGGGTGCTCGATGCTATGAGTGCGTCCGGCCTTGGCCACCGGGACTGGACCCTGGAAATGTCCCGCCAGCATCAGCAAACCCTCCGTAATGAGACTCTGGCGCCGGATGTGCTGTCGGCCTACCAGGCCATGACCCGGGAATCGCTGGCGGAGCAGCAGGCGATGGAAGCGGCCGATACCCAGCCGTTCTCCGAATTCCTGGAAGACTATCTGAAAGCCTGAAAGCGACCTGACTCACAGAAAGTGCTTTTGCCGCTTGCCGCCTCCCTTACCTGTTGTTACGTTTATTAACATCAGGTAAGGGAGGCTGTACCGTGGCAAGAGACATCAAACTCGGATGGGACGTGGAAGCCTTGAACAAGGCGTATCGGCAGGGTCACATGGCCGGTTCCATGGGTATGGACAAAACCCGCTGCCCCTATCGCGGTGATGTTGTGATTGCGGCCTGGGAGGCCGGCTGGGACGACGCCGGTGAAGCCGTGCAGACCGGTGGCCAGCAGGGCGACGACGATCTGTTTGCCCGCATCGCCTGATCCCCGATTTTTCTTCCCCTTTTGCTTTAACCGCTTATGCTCTGCCCGCGTCATGGGGTAGGATTGCTCACTGAGTTTTCGTGCAGTCCCTAACTGTGATGCGGGGTAGTGTTTTGACGAGCAGATGGATTTTCGGTCTTGTATTTCTGGTGTGCGCCGGGCTGCTTGCGGTGGCCTTCTACATGGAGCACGTGATGGGGCTTGAACCTTGTCCCTTGTGCTGGTTGCAGCGCTTCGGCTTTATGGGTGCCGGGCTGGTCAGCTTGCTGGCATTCCTGCATGGTCCCAAAGGTTTCGGTAACCGGGTTTACGGCTTCCTGATGGTGCTCAGTGCCGGTGCCGGGCTTGGCGTAGCCGGACGGCAGTTATGGCTGCAAAGCCTGCCGGAAGACCAGGTGCCAGCCTGCGGCCCCTCAGTGGATTACATGCTCGAAGTCCTGCCCTGGTTTGAAGTGCTGCAGACCGCCCTCAAAGGCACCGGAGACTGTGCAGCCGTGGTCTGGCGTTTTCTGGGTCTGAGTATTCCGGGCTGGACCGCTGTGTTCTTCAGTCTGGTCATTCTGGTTGGCTTGTTTGTCATGTTCCGGAGCTACCAACCCAAAAACTGGGTGAATAGCTGAAACAGTTGCGGCAGGCTGCAGCCATGGGGTAACTTGGTTGCCTGACGTAAAGACTGAGGGGAGACAGGCGTCATGTTGGAGAATTGCCGGAATGCCAGGGAGCGTTGGGGTGGCGTCAGCGAGCTGATCGACCGTTGGCTGAAAGAGCGCCAGGAACTGCTGGTTCATTACTGTGAGCTGTCAGCGCTGACGGATTACTCGCAAACCGACATGCTCCGGGAAAAGTTTATTCGCCTGTGCGAAGTGCTGGTGGACTATGTATCGACCGGCCATTTTGAAATCTACGAGCAGCTGATCCGCGAAGCCCGGGAATTCAACGACGGTGGCGAAGAACTGGCGGCCAAGGTGTATCCCCGCATCCAGGAAACCACGGAAGTGGCGCTGAACTTCAATGACAACGTGGATGGCCGCATCCTGACCGAACAGGATGTGAGCTTCCTGTTTGAAGAAGTCTCGAAGCTTGGCGAAGTACTTGAGAGCCGGTTCGAGCTGGAAGATTTCCTGATCGAACACCTGCACAACGCCCACGCCGGCAAAATGGCATCCGCCTGATCCGGGCAGGGTCAACAACCGAATCATTAAAAAAACCGGCCTGGGCAATCAGGCCGGTTTTTTGCTGTTCAGGGCCTTTGTTTATTCTTCGCCCGGATTCACTGCCAGCAGTTCCACATCAAACACCAGCACTTCGTTGGGGCCGATCGCCTGGTTGCCGCCCGGGCCGTAGGCCAGGTCTGACGGGATGTACAGCTTGTAACGGGCGCCTTCGCTCATCAGCTGCAGGCCTTCGGTCCAGCCCGGAATAACCTGGTTCAGGCCGAAGGTGACAGGCTGGCCGCGCTCACGGGAGCTGTCGAAAACCTCACCATTGATCAGCTCGCCGGTGTAATGCACCTGCACCTGGTCTTCGGCGGTCGGCTGAGTGCCATTGCCTTCTTCAATGACTTCGTACTGCAGGCCGGACTCGGTGGTCTCTACGCCGTCACGCTCGCTGTTTTCAGCCAGGAACGCCTCACCGGCTGCCTGGTTCTTCTGGGCCAGTTCCTCGACCTGCTGCTCCTGCTGGGCCTGCATATCCTGCTGATACGCCATCAGAGCTTCCTGGATTTCCTCGCGGCTCAGGCGCTTGGCGTCTTCATCGCCGGCGTGGCCGTGCTGGATGCCCTGAAGAAACTGCTCCATCTGCAGGTCTGGCAGGTCGTTGCCCATGCGCTCGCCCAGTACCAGGCCCATGCCGTAGCTGACCTTTTCCGGAGTGGACTCCAGGGCAGGGTCCTTGGCCGGTTCCTGGGAATTGGAGCAACCGGCAACCAGGCCGGTCATGGCAACAGCTAACAGGGTTTTCTTCATATTTCCGTCCTTTACACGTGTATCAGGGCGCCGGGCCCTATTGGATTTGTTAAGAAAGACAAGGTAACGGGTTCGTCGCCAGTATGCCACTGAACATGTGGTAAGGGAGTTGTCCGGGGAGGTCAGGAACCGTTGCTGCCGGTGGAGCCGTTGAGGCTGAACGGTGCGCGGTAGGGTGCCTGCCAGTCGTTGGCGGAATCGGCGCCTGTGGCCTGGGGTGTCTGGCTCGGCCGGTCGATGGCCAGGGCGTTCCAGGAGCCCTGCTCCGGAGGCTGGTCGGCGTAGTGCCAGTTGCCTTCGGTATCCTGCCACTTGAATACAATGTCGGGGCCCTCTACCGGAATGGGCGAGGGCAGCAGGCCCTCGAAGCGGGGCACCTCTTCAGGTTTTTTCTCTGCCGTGGGTTTGGATACCGTCTCCGGGTCGCCCAGGCCGAAAAACATCAGCAGCAACAGCAGGCCCAGTGCCGGAAAGGCCAGGCGAATCAGCCATTTCATGAACATGGCTGGCTGTCTCCCCGGGCAGTATCGGCCAGCTGTGCAGCCAGTGTGTGTAATTGATTCATCTGATCGGGCTCCGGTGTCCGGGCCGGGGCTGCAACATCCAGGTTTCGCAGGATGGCAGCGGTGGTGTCTTGCATGGTGCCGGTCTCCGGATTCAAGGTCATGATGGATTGCCAGGCCAGGGCCAGTTCTGTTTGTTCCGCCTGTAATTCCGCGCTGGCCAGGGCTTCCCGCAGTTGCCGGCAGTCTTCATGGTGCCGGGGAATGGATTTTCGCGCCGACCGGATGCTACCGGTTACACGGTCGCGCCACTCTGTTACCTTAGCGTCCTCGATACCGGTGAACACGCGCCCGTTCACGCCCAGCCACGCGGCGCATAAAATTCGGGTAACACTCCAGCCCTGCTTCTGAAGCTCCAGGCAGCCCTGGGCCAGCCCGGGGTTTCGCCAACAGGCCAGTGCATAACGCCAGAGTGGGTTATCCGGTTCCATTGTTACCGGCAGATTCAGCGGTTCAGGCTGGCAAGCGGTCATGGCAGGGCGCGTTCCGGCAGAATTCCATGGATAAAGTAAATCTATGTTAACGATAACCGATCTCAGTTTACAACGAGGCGGCGTCTGGTTGCTAGAAAACGTCAACCTGACAGTTCAACCCGGCCAGCGGGTGGCCATTGTGGGCGCCAACGGCGCTGGTAAATCCAGCTTATTCAAGCTGTTACTGGGGCAGCTGACGGCGGAGCAGGGTGGCGTATCCTTGCCCGGCGGTTGCCGGATTGCCCATATGGCGCAGGAAGTCGAAGCCTCGGCACGCTCGGCCCGGGATTTTATCCTGGATGGTGATTTCGAACTGCGCCGGCTGGAACGGGAACTGGCCGAGGCAGAAGCCCGGGGCGATGACCACGCCATCGCCCACGCTCACGGCGAGCTGGACCTGCACGAAGCCTGGTCTGCTCCACGGAGGGCAGAAGCCCTGTTGCGGGGCCTGGGCTTTGCCGACAGCGATGCGGAGCGGCCGGTATCGGCGTTTTCCGGGGGCTGGCGCATCCGGCTGAACCTGGCCCAGGCGCTGATGCGCCCGTCAGACCTGTTGCTGCTGGATGAGCCCACCAACCACCTGGACCTGGACGCCTGCCTGTGGCTGGAGAACTGGCTGCGCCGCTACTCCGGCACCCTGCTGTTTATCTCCCACGACCGGGATTTCATGGATCGGGTGGCCACCCACCTGGTGCATTTCGACCAGAAAAAACTGGTGCTCTACACCGGCAACTATTCCGCCTTTGAGGTTCAGCGCAGCGAGCGGCTGGCCCAGCAGCAGGCGGGCTTCGAGCGCCAGCAGGCCCGGATTGCCGAAATCCAGCGCTTTATTGACCGGTTCAAGGCTAAGGCCACCAAGGCCAAGCAGGCCCAGAGCCGGGTCAAGGCACTGGAGCGCATGGAGCGGATTGCCCCGGCTCATGTAGATTCGCCGTTCAGCTTCGAATTCCCCATGGCCGACAAGGTATCGAACCCCTTGCTGTCGATTCGATACGGCGTAGCGGGCCATGGCGATACCGCCATTCTGCGGAACATTAACGTCACCCTGTTGCCGGGGTCCCGGATCGGCCTGCTGGGCCCGAACGGCGCCGGCAAGTCCACCTTTATGGATGCACTGCGTGGCACTGGTACGCTGCTTGCCGGTGAGCGAACCTGTGGCGAACACCTGGCCATCGGTTACTTCGCCCAGCACCAGCTGGAATCGCTGGACCTGGACGCCAGCCCGTTCCTGCACCTGCAGCGTCTGGCCCCAAGGGCCTCCGAGCAGCAGGTAAGAAATTTCCTGGGCGGCTTTGATTTCCATGGTGACGAGGCCCTGAGCCCGATCCGATCTTTCTCCGGTGGCGAGAAGGCCCGGGTGGCGCTGGCGATCATTGCCTGGCAGAAACCCAACCTGTTGCTGCTGGATGAGCCCACCAACCACCTGGACCTGGAAATGCGCCAGGCCCTGACCATGGCCCTGCAGAACTTCGACGGTGCCATTGTGGTGGTGTCCCACGACCGGCATCTGCTGCGCAACACCGTTGACCAGTTCTGGCTGGTGTCAGACGGCGCGGTGCAGGAATACGACGGCGACCTGGAAGACTACGAGCGTTGGCTGGCGGAGCGCCGCAAGGATGACGACGAGCCTCCGAAACGTGAGGTAATCGAACAGGCGACCGACAACAAGGTTGCCGCCGGGGCCACCGCCCTGACCGCCGATGAGCGCAAGGCCCGCAAGCGTCAGGAAGCTGAGCTGCGCCAGAAACTGAGCCCCTGGCGCAAGAAGCAGGGAAACCTGGAAGCCCGGATGGAGCAGCTTCAGCAGGAGCTGGCCGGGGTCGAACAGCAGTTGTCCGATCCGGCCATCTACGACGACAGCGCCAAGGTGAAGCTGAAGGAGCTGCTGGCACAGCAGACCGGCCTGAAGCGGGAACTGGACGATGTGGAAGCCGAGTGGCTGGAGGTCAGTGAAACCGTGGAAAACCTGGAGGCGGAACTGGCCGGCTGAGTGCCGGCCTCAGCGGGCGCTGATCTCAAGGACGAAATCCTGCCGGGCCAGGTAATCCCGCTCGTTTTTCAGGTCGGCCAGGGTCAGCGGCCGGTTGTCCAGCCAGCCCTGGGGCAGTTCCACCACCAGCTTGTTCTCGTGGCCGTGCAGGGAAAATTCCGGCGGTTGTTCCAGGTTGCGGGGATGCTGGATCAGCACCGCAAGCCGGACCAGCACACACAGGTAATGCAGCCGGGGCTTGTCTTCCGGCTCGATGCCTTCAAATACCGCCGCTGAAAATTTACGCCGGTGGCCGCGCACCAGGGTGGCCAGGTCTTTCTGGAACTGCTGGGTAAAGCCCGGTAGGTCAGAGTAGCGCAGCAGGTAGGCGCCGTGTTTGTGGTACTGGCTGTGGGAAATGGTCAGGCCGATTTCGTGCAGCCGGCAGGCCCAACGCAGTACATCTTCGTCGGCATCGGTGCGCAGGCCCCACTGGTCGGCTACCTGCTCCCAGGCGGCCATGGCGGTCTGCTCAACGGCGGCACCGTGGGCCTGGTCGACATGGTAACGTTCCTGCAGTGCGGAAATGGTCCGCTCCCGCACATCTTCATGCTGGATACGCCCGACGATGTCGTACAGCAGGCCTTCACGCAGGGCGCCGTCTGCGAAGGTCATGGCGTCGATGTCCAGTGACCGGAAGGCGGCCAGCAGAATGGCAAAGCCGGCCGGGAAAATGCTCTGGCGATCCTGCCGGACACCCAGTTCGGCCAGTTTTTCCACCTTGCCCATATCCACCAGCCGCTTGCGCAGCTCTTCCATGGCGGTGCGGGTAATGGTGCCATCGGTGATCTTCAGGGCGGCCAGCACATTGGCGATGGCCTTGATCGAGCCGGAAGAGCCCACGGAACTTTGCCAGCCCACCTGCCGGTAGTGCTGGCGGATATTCTGCAGTTCCTGCTCGGCGTGGATGATGGCCTTGTCCATTTGCCGGCGGCTGATCTTGCCGTCCGGGAAATAGCGGTTGCGGAACGATACGCAGCCCATGTGCAGGCTTTCCAGTTCCTGGGGCTCGAAGCGCTGGCCGATAATAAACTCGGTGCTGCCGCCGCCGATATCAATCACCAGCCGTTTACCGGAATCGTCCGCCAGGGTGTGGGATACCCCCAGATAGATCAGGCGGGCTTCTTCCCTGCCGGCAATTACTTCCACCGGATAACCCAGGACGTCCTCCGCCCGGGCAATAAACTCGTGGGCGTTGCGTGCCACCCGCAAGGCGTTGGTGCCGACAATCTGCACCCCCGCCGCAGGCATGCCCTGAAGCCGCTGGGCAAACCGGCTCAGGCACTCCAGCGCCCGTTGCTGGGCGGCCTCGGTCAGGCGGTTGTACTGGTCCAGGCCAGCGCCGAGCTGAACCTTCTCGCCCATTTTTTCCACCGTGCGGATCTCGCCGTGCACCAGGCGGGCCACGACCATGTGAAAACTGTTGGAGCCCATGTCAATGGCTGCCAGCATGTCCGGTGCGGGTGTTGCGTTCTCGGCGTTGGGGGTGGCCGTCACGTTGGTAGGAATCCTGTGTGGTGTGAACTTGGTCGTACTATAAGTGAAGAAACAGGGGTGTGTCAGTAACGGACTGCGGTCATTACTGACACGAATCAACCCTGCGCGGGATACTTCCCGCTTCACATTCAGGCGGCCAATCGCGTAAAGTATCTGTCTAACGAAATCCGGGCAGGCGGGATTTTCCCTTTCGGAAAAGTCCGTTTGCTACAGTCAACAGCGACTCCGCCGGGGCCGGTCAGAACGGCCCGGGAGCGCCTGAATCAGGAAAAGGTAATGAGCGGAAATATCGTTAATGTCACCGACGCTTCCTTTGAACAGGACGTACTGAAATCCGACATTCCGGTACTGGTAGATTACTGGGCCGAGTGGTGTGGCCCGTGCAAGATGATCGCACCGGTTCTGGAAGAGATCGCCGACGAATACGAAGGCAAGCTCAAAGTCTGCAAGCTGAACATCGACGAAAATGAGCAGACTCCGCCCAAGTTCAACATTCGTGGCATTCCGACCCTCATGCTGTTCAAGAACGGCAATGTCGACGCCACCAAGGTAGGTGCCCTGTCCAAGTCACAGCTGGCCGCCTTCCTCGACAGCAACCTCTGATCTGCTGTTGAAAAAAACCGCCCCTGAACAACGCTTCACGGGCGGTTTTTTTGTGCCTTGAGCCTGTCAGTCTGAAGACCAGGCCTGGGACCGTTCACGATCAGACACCTTCTGTTCCACCCAGTGCTCGCCGTCAGAGGTCATCTCTTTCTTCCAGAACGGGGCGGAAGTTTTCAGGGCGTCCATGATGAACGAGCAGGCGGCAAAGGCATCACCCCGGTGGGCGCTGCACACGCCAACAAATACGATCTGGTCGGAAAGCGCTAGTCGCCCGACCCGGTGAATCACCCGGGCATCACGGACATCCCAGCGGCGGGAAGCCTCGTCAATCAGCCCCTGAATAACCGCCTCCGTCATCCCCGGATAATGTTCCAGGAACAGCCCCGTTACGCCGGACAGGTCTCCGGAATCCCGGACCAGTCCGGTGAAGGTGGCAATGGCACCGGTGCCTGAACCGCTTGCTCTAAGCGCGGCATATTCTGCGCCTGTATCAAAATCCCCGGTCTGCACAGAAATCATCTCAACCTCCGGTTACCGGCGGGAAAAACGCGACCTCATCACCCGCTTTCACCACTGTAGCGGGTTTTGCCATGGCCTGGTTGACCGCCACCATGACCGGCTGGTCGCCCTTAAGCTGGGCCCACCGGCCGCCACGGCTGGCCAGGCTAGTCAGAAGGTCGTCTACCGTCTGCCCGTCACTGGCGGGCAGGGTCAGTGATTCGGTCTCCAGCTCTTCCCTCAGTCGGGCAAAAAAACGAACAGTCAGGGTTGGCTCGGTCATCATCAGCTCAGCAAGTCCGTAAACGGGTAAAACGTGATCAGGTCGTCCCTGGCCACCTGGGTGTTCTCAGGCACAACCGCGAGGCCAGTGGCCCAACAGGCCGAGCTCAGCACTCCGGAGCTCTGGTTGGGGAAGGCGGCTACCTGCATGTCCGGGCCGGTTCCTTCTTTTCGCGCCCGGACAAATTCGCGGCGTACCGATGTGTCGGTAAGATCGAACGCCGCAGGCAAAAGTTCACCAGACGGCAGAATATCGTAACGCCCCTGGCGTTTCCGGATATAGGGCATGGCGACCACCATGAAGGTCACCAGTACCGATGCCGGATTGCCGGGCAGCCCGATTACCGGCGTGCCGGCTACCTCGCCAAAGGCCAGCGGCTTGCCCGGTTTGATCGCCAGGCGCCAGAGTGACAGCTGGCCTGACTCCTCAAGAACGGCGCGGACATGGTCCTCTTCGCCTACGGATACCCCGCCACTGGTAATGATCAGGTCAGCCTGCGCCGCTGCCCGCTCCAGGGTCTGGCGGGTGGCGTCGCGAGTGTCTTCGAGGGTTTCGCACAGACTTACTTCGCAGCCTGCCTCGGCCAGCATGCCCAGCAGGGTATACCGGTTGGTGTTGTAAATCTGCCCGGGTGCCAGCGGCTGGCCCGGATCCACCAGCTCATCACCGGTGGTCAGGATGGCGACTTTCAGCCTGGCCAGTACGGGCACGCGGTTGATGCCGGTGGACGCCAGTACGCCCATTTCCTGGGGGCGGATGCGCGTTCCCCGGGCCAGGGCCAGGTCGCCCTGTTTCAGGTCCTGCCCTCGACGACGTATGTTCTGGCCCTCACTGACAGCGGCCTGAATAACAATCTCGTCGCCGTTGCGTTCTACCCGCTCCTGCATTACGACCGCATCGGCGCCTTCGGGAATTTCCGAACCGGTAAAGATGCGTACCGCCGTGCCCGGCTTCAGGGGGGCAGGGGCGGTTCCGGCCGGTACTCGGTCTGAAACCGTCAATGGTGCGCCATCGTGTACGTCGCCTTGGTAAACCGCGTAGCCGTCCACGGCACTGTTGTCGGCCGGTGGCACATCGGCTGGCACATAGTGGTTCTCTGCCAGAACCCGGCCCAGGCAGTCGGTGAGGTTAACGGCCTCGGAGCGGGTTACCGGAATGGCCCGGTCAAGAATATGGTTCAGCGCGTCGTCAATACTGATCAGGGTTTGGCCAGCCATGGTGCCTCCTTATCGCTTGGCCCGGGTGCCAATCACTTCCTGTAACCGATGGCAGGCGCGGTTCGGCTTGCGCAGGGCCAGTGAGGAAAAGTTGCAGGGGCCGTGGCGGCTGTCCAGCTGGCTTTTCAGGATGCCTTCCCAGCCTGTGCGGCAAGCGCCCGTGGAGCCCGGCAGGCAGAAAATCACTGTGTTGTTGGCCATGCCACCAAACGCCCGGGACTGGATGGTGGAGCTGCCGATTTCCGTGGCAGACAAGCGGCGGAATTCTTCGCCGAAACCAATAATCTCCTTGTCCAGCAACGGGCCAACGGCTTCGGGCGTGCTGTCCCGCTCAAAGAACCCGGTGCCGCCAGTGATGACAACGGTATGAATCTCCGGATCGGCAATCCACTGGGACATCAGCGCCCGGATCAGGTAAACGTCGTCCGGCAATATGCGACGGGCCAGCAGGTTATGGCCGGCTTCGACAATCTGGTCTTCCAGGTATTGCCCGGACGTATCTTCGGCCGGGCCACGGGTGTCTGAGACGGTCAACAGGGCAACGTTGAGGGGTTTGAGTTCGGGTGTCAGCTCACTGCTCATGTAATGGCTCCGAAAGGCTTGAATCAACAATATAGTCAGTATCCGGATAGGCGTTATCAAATGGAAGGGAGTAACCCATCAGAGGGAGCCGGCGGCACCGCCATTAGTCTTATGAATGCCAGGGCGCTGGTTTAATTTTGGACACAGGTCTTGACATACGCCTTCAAGGTGGTCGATTATGCCGCTTGCCCGGCGAACGATTGTTCCCACTCTCTGGCTTCAGCATACTTAATCCGGATTTCATCTGCACCGGTAGCTCCATCGAGCCAGCACCTTGTTTCAGCTTAATCAGATCAATGCGTTCAGGGGCACCCCTGTCATTCCAACTGTCGTTTACTTCCATTCCTGAAAATCCAACAAACTATGAATCTTACTGAACTCAAGCAGAAATCCGTGCCCGAATTGCTCGATATTGCGCAAGAAATGGGTCTGGATAACCTGGCTCGCTCGCGCAAGCAAGATGTGATCTTCACCATCCTGAAGAAACACGCCAAAAGCGGCGAAGACATTTACGGTGATGGTGTACTGGAAATTCTGCAGGACGGTTTCGGCTTCCTTCGTTCCGGCGATGCCTCTTACCTGGCCGGTCCGGACGATATCTACGTCTCTCCCAGTCAGATCCGCCGTTTCAACCTGCGTACCGGCGATACCGTTTCCGGCAAGATCCGCCCGCCGAAAGACGGAGAACGTTATTTTGCCCTGCTGAAAGTTAACGAGATTAACTTCGACAAGCCGGACAACGCCCGTAACAAGATTCTGTTCGAGAACCTCACCCCGCTGTTCCCCCAGGAGCGTCTGACCCTGGAACTTGGTAACGGCAGTACCGAGGATCTCTCTTCCCGGGTTCTGGACCTGGTAGCTCCGATCGGTAAAGGCCAGCGTGGCCTGATCGTATCTCCGCCCAAGGCCGGTAAAACGCTGCTGATGCAGGGCATTGCCCAGTCCATTACCCGCAACAACCCGGAATGCCACCTGATGGTGCTGCTGATCGACGAGCGCCCGGAAGAAGTGACGGAAATGCAGCGCACCGTGCGCGGCGAGGTTGTGGCCTCTACCTTCGACGAACCGCCGGCCCGCCACGTTCAGGTAGCCGAGATGGTGATTGAAAAGGCCAAGCGCCTTGTGGAGCACAAGAAGGATGTGATCATCCTGCTGGACTCCATCACCCGTCTGGCCCGTGCCTACAACACCGTGATTCCGTCTTCCGGCAAGGTGCTGACCGGTGGTGTGGATGCCCACGCCCTGGAAAAACCCAAGCGCTTCTTCGGTGCAGCCCGGAATGTAGAAGAGGGCGGCAGCCTGACTATCCTGGCCACAGCGCTGGTGGATACCGGTTCCAAGATGGACGAGGTTATCTACGAGGAGTTCAAGGGTACCGGTAACATGGAAGTGCACCTGGACCGCAAGATTGCCGAGAAGCGGGTTTACCCGGCCATCAACATCCGTCGTTCCGGCACCCGCCGCGAAGACCTGCTGATGAGCGAAGCGGAAATCCAGCGTGTGTGGATCCTGCGCAAGCTGCTGCACTCCATGGACGATGACACTGCGTCTCTGGAATTCCTGCTCGACAAGCTGCGGGATACCAAGACCAATGACGAGTTCTTCCAGTCTATGAAGCGTCGTTGATGCGAGTTCCTGTACTCGGCTGAACTGTCGGAGGTTCACTCCGAAAGTTCAAAGAACAAGGCCGGGAGGGGGTGTCAAAACAATCAGGAAAACCACTGTTTTCCGTTTTGACACCCCCTCCCGGCCTTGTTCCAACACCGAACAGAAAAGTATCAAGGCCAACTATAAGGGCAGTCCGGAGAAGCCCGAACTCCGTAGTACCGTAGATCAGAAGCGGAGCACAGCATGAAATACAACGACCTGAGAGACTTCATTGCCCAGCTGGAAAAGCAGGGCGAGCTCAAGCGCATCAGCGCAGAAGTCGACCCCCACCTGGAAATGACCGAAATCTGCGACCGCACGCTGCGGGCCGGTGGGCCGGCGTTGTTGTTTGAAAATCCCAAGGGCTACGACATGCCGGTGCTGGCCAACCTGTTCGGCACGCCGAAGCGGGTGGCTATGGGCATGGGCCAGCAGGATGTGTCGGCATTGCGGGAGATCGGCAAGCTGCTGGCGTTTCTGAAGGAGCCGGATCCCCCCAAGGGCTTCAAGGATGCGATTGAGAAGTTGCCGCTGTTCAAGCAGGTGATGCGCATGAGCCCGAAGGTGCTCCGTTCCGCGCCCTGCCAGGACGTGGTGATCGAGAAAGACAAGGTCGACCTGTACCAGATTCCGGTGCAGCACTGCTGGCCCGGGGATGCTGGCCCACTGGTGACCTGGCCGCTGGTGATTACCCGCGGCCCGAACAAGGAGCGGCAGAACCTGGGTATTTACCGGCAGCAGCTGATCGGCCGTAACCGGTTGATCATGCGCTGGCTCAGCCATCGCGGTGGCGCGCTGGATTACCAGGAGTTTCGCCGGGCCAATCCGGACAAGCCTTATCCGGTTGCGGTTGCCCTGGGGGCTGATCCGGCCACCATTCTGGGCGCTGTTACGCCGGTGCCGGATACCCTGTCTGAATACGCCTTTGCCGGGTTACTGCGGGGCAGCCGTACCGAGCTGGTGAAAGCCGGCCTGAGCGACCTGCAGGTTCCAGCCAGTGCCGAGATTGTGCTGGAAGGTTTTATCTATCCGGATGATATGGCGCCTGAAGGCCCGTTTGGCGACCATACCGGTTATTACAACGAGGTGGACCAGTTCCCGGTGTTTACCGTGGAGCGTATTACCCACCGCAAAGACCCGATCTACCACAGCACCTACACCGGCCGCCCGCCCGATGAGCCGGCGGTGCTGGGGGTGGCGCTGAACGAAGTGTTCATTCCCATCCTGCAGAAGCAGTTCCCGGAGATTGTGGATTTCTACCTGCCCCCGGAAGGTTGCTCTTACCGGCTGGCGGTGGTCACCATGAAGAAACAGTACCCGGGCCACGCCAAGCGGGTGATGATGGGCGTGTGGTCGTTCCTGCGTCAGTTCATGTACACCAAGTTCGTGATTGTCACCGACGACGATGTGAACGCCCGCAGCTGGGAAGATGTCATCTGGGCTATCACCACCCGTATGGACCCGGCCCGGGACACCACGCTGGTAGAGAACACCCCCATCGATTACCTGGACTTCGCGTCGCCGGTGTCTGGCCTTGGCTCGAAAATGGGGATGGATGCCACCAATAAATGGCCCGGCGAGACCGACCGGGAGTGGGGTACTGCCATTACCATGACCGATGAGGTCAAGCAGCGGGTGGATGAGATCTGGGACAGTCTCGGTATTGAAAATCGTGACACCCGCCCCGACTGACAAGGCACAGGCTGCATACCGGGTTGAGTTGCAGCCGGCCGGGTTGGGCTACGGCGTAGCGGGCAATGAGGATTTGCTGTCCGCTGCCGCGGCTGCGGGTATCCAGGCGCCGGCAGCCTGCCGCAACGGTGTCTGCGAGATCTGTGAGGCAACCCTGATAACGGGGCAGGCCCTGAATACCCGGAACCAACAAACCTTATCGGTGGGTGATCGGCTGATGATGTGCCGGACGCTTGCCCTGACCGACCTGAAACTGGAGATACCTGCCATTATGGCAACTGCGAACCATCTGCCCCGTCAGTATGCAGCCAAAGTAGTTGATGTACGCTCGATCAGTCACGATGTGTTCCGGGTTGAGCTGAAGCTGCCGAGGCGCCGCGATGTGGCCTTCCATGCCGGTCAGTATCTTTCGGTCATCCTGCCGGGGGAAGATCCCTGTTATTTCTCCATCGCCAGCAGCCCCGCCGCCGAGCATATCGAGTTGCACATCCAGGCTTCCCCGGACTGGGCTTCAGCCCGCAAGGTGATTGATGCGCTCACCTCCGGCCAGGATGTAACGGTGGAACTGCCCAATGGCAAGGCCTGCCTGGCTGCGGCGCCGGACAAGCCGTTGCTGCTGGTGGCGGCCGGAACCGGCTTTGCCCAGATGAAAAGCCTGGTGGAATTCCTCCAGGAAACCCGGTACAGCCACCCCGTGACCCTGTTCTGGGGCGTGCGCAAGCACGAGGACATGTACCTGAGGTCGCTGGCGCAGCAGTGGCATGAAGACTGGAGCAATTTCAGCTTTGTGCCTGTCGTCGGGGATGACGAGGATAATGACTGGGGTGGTCACCATGACCAGTTGGTGCGGGCTGTACTGGCGTCCGGGGCCGACTGGCAGAACGTGGAAGTTCATGCCAGTGGCTCGCCCACCATGGTGTATACCCTGATGGATGCACTGCTGGAAAAAGGCCTGCCTGAGCAGGCGTTTTTCTCGGATGTGCTGGAGTATGCCCCCAGGGCCTGATTGCTTAGCCTGACTCTCTTAGAGTGTGGCGCTGATGGCTTATGTTGTGGCGCTGAAGGCTCATGTTGTGCGCTGAGGGCTCATGTTGTGCGCTGAAGGATCATGTTGTGCGCTGAAGGCTCAGGCCCGGGGCATCGGCAGTTCGGGCAGGCCGTTGTCGGTCTCCAGCCCCTGCATCAGCAGCTTGATGCTGGTTTCTTCATGGCCCATATGGGCATTCAGGCGGCTCAGTTCCGCCAGGGTTTCACGGCTGCGTTTCAGGCGCAGGCTGGTTTCGAAATATTCCCGGGCCTTGCCCCACAGTTCATTGCGCAGGCTCAGGCGGCCCAGTGCCAGCAGCAGTTCCGGTTTGTTCGGGCGGTCTTTCAGCCACTGTTCGGCAATGATTAACTGCTCATCCGGCTGGTGGCCCTCAAGCCGCCCGTAGAGGTTGATCAGCTCGTCGCTCCAGTGGTTGCGGAGCACTTTTCTCAGCAGGGTTTCGGCCTGCCCCTCATCGCCCAGACGGGCCAGTAACCCCGCGTAGTCCCGGATGGTGTACTCGTCGCGGCGAACGAACCGGGGCAGTTCGTCCCATAGCCGGGTCAGCGGTTCCAGGGTCGCTTCCGGATCTTCCTTGCGCCGGCGTTCGCAGTCGGCGGCAGCCTGTTCCAGCAGGTTGTGCCATACCTGTCGTTCCAGGTCATCCAGTTCTTTTTCCGTCAGCACGCTGCGCTTGCGCAAGTCCGGCAGGAGTTTTGACAATTCCCGCCAGTCTTCCAGCCGCAGGTAGGTGTTCTTCAGCAGCTTGAGCACGAACGGGTGGTGCGGTGCTTCTTTACGCAGGCGCAGCAGGGTGGCCAGGGCCTGTTCCAGCCGGTTGCCCGCCAGCTGCAGCTGGGCCTGGGTCAGGCCGACCGCCAGGCTGGAGCCGGGGGTGCTTTCAAAGGCCTGGCGCAGTAATTGGTCGACCGAGTCGTGGTCACCGGATTCGAACGAGGCCTGTGCTGCCGCCAGGTAGTTGATCAGCGGTGTATCGGCATGGTTGGCGGAGCTCACCAGCAGTTTCCTGGCTCGTGGCCAGTTGCCTTCGGCCAGCGCCAGCAGGCCCTTGGTGGTGCGCCGGCGGGCACGGCGTTCGTTGCCGCGGCTGACCCAGGTGGCCATCAGGCCGGTGCCCTGGCGGAACCGCTTCAGCAGGCCGATCAGGAACAGGCTCAGCATCACCAGGACAACGATCAGCCCGAGGCCAACCCAGAAATTGGTTTCGATCAGATAGTTGCCGAGGCTGACACGGATATAGCCGAGATCATAGGCCAGCCCAAGCGACAGCCCGGTGCCCACCAGCAGGGCAATCAGCACGATCAGCAGCAGGCGGATCATGATTCATCGCCTCCGTTGCTGCCGGCAGCGGTGCGTCCGGCCAGGCGCTCTTTCAGCAGATCCAGGGACTTGCTGATATCGGGCAACCGGGGATCCACATTCCGGTCAGCCAGTTCGGTCAGCGTGCCGCTGATGCCCTGGATAGCCGGGTTGGTGTTGTCATACCAGTCGTTGACGGTGCTGATAGCTTTGTTCAGCGCCCGTTCGTACAGCGGCTGGTTGCCCCGCAATACCGCCATTTCGGCTTCTTCCAGCATCAGTTGCAGATTCAGCCGGGCCCAGGCGCTCTGGTCAGGAGACAACAGAGGCTTGACCGGCTCGTCCAGCCGGCGCACCACAACTACCTGTTTCATGGTATCGGCGAACCGGTTCCAGCCGCGGGTGAGCATATTGCTGCCGTCTTCCGGGGCCTGGTCGTCTCCGACCATGCTGAACCCGGGCGCACGGTCGTGGATCAGGGCCTGGTCGGTCAGGTCATGGAGGCTGGCAATGGCGGCTTCCAGTTTCAGGTACAGGCCGGTGCGGTCGACCCCTTCGATACCCTTCAGGGACAGCACTTCCTTGGCCAGCTGCTGGCGTACCGGGAACACGCCGATGTCGTCAGACTCTGCCAGCACTTCGTCGGCAGACTCCAGGGCCGCCAGGGCACCCTTGATGTCTTTTTCAATCAGCAGGCGCTGGTTGGCAATGCGCAGCAGGTATTCGGCCTCGGCCAGCAGCCAGTCGGTGCGGGTGCGGTTCCCGGCTTCCAGCAGTTCCCGGGCGTTGTGGTCAATCTGGCGCTGCTGGGTGGCAATCAGCTCACGCTGTTCGGCCAGCTTCTGCTCCATGGCCTGCATGCGCTGGCTCTGCTCGCTGCCCCGGCTGCCGTAGAGGTCTTCCAGCTGGGCGGTATCCTGGCGCAGGTCGGTAATCACCTGCAGGGTGGCCTGGTGGTTGTTCCACTGCTGCCAGCTCCACAGGGCCAGAATCACACTAATGAGCAGGGCAATACCGGCGACCACCCAGATGGGCCAAAGGCGCGGTTTTTCGGCGTTGTTGTCGGGCTCGATGGTGGCGGGTAGTTGTTCTGTTGTTTCAGTCACGGGCATCCTTACTTGGTTATCCGTTGTTACCGGCCTGCGGCCCGAGCCGCACAGCCACGCAATTCACCAGTTCCCGGTCGGACAGGCCATCCGGAACCACCGGGTTGCCGAATCCGGCCGCCCTGGCCTGCTCGGCCACCCGGTCGGCCGGGACAACCACCAGGGCAGTGTCGAAGGCATGCGGGTATTCCCGGGCCATGTCTTTGAGATTGTTCAGGGTTTCGCCGGACAGGGCGATCACCGCTTCGGGCCGGAACCCGGTAAAAATCTCGCTTAGCTTATCTGCAGGATAGTACGGCTGGAGGCGTCGGTACAGTGGCAGAACCGTTACCCGGGCTCCCCGTTGCTCCAGGGTCTGGCGAATCAGCTCCCGACCCTGCTCGCCCCGGGCCAGCAAAACCTTTTCGTGTTCCAGGTGCTGCAGCGACGGGTGCGCCAGCAAGGCTTCGCTGGTCCAGCCGTCATCCGGCTTTTCGGCCGGCAGCCCTGCATCGGCAAACGCCGCCGCAGTGCCGGCGCCTACGCCATACCAGTGCACGCCAACCGGTGGCTGCGGCCACCACTGATCTACCTCATCCAGCAGCAGCCGTGCGGCATAGGGGCTGACGGCAATGATATGGTGGAAGTTATCGAGTTCCTGCAGCAGGCTGCGGCGTTCCGGGGTTTCCGGCAAGGATTCGCGAACCACGGTGGGCAATACCCGAACCCGCGCGCCGGCCGCCCGGAAAGCTTCGGCCAGCCTGTCGGCTTCCGGCTCCGGCCGGCAGATCAGTATCCGCCGGCCAGCAAGTTCCGGTTGAGCCTGGTGGGCTTCAGCTCGGGGTGTGACCATAGACTTCAGCCAGAACCTTGTCGGCACCCATGGCCAGCAGCTGTTCTGCCAGTTCCCGGCCCAGGCGTTCACCTTCAGCGCGGGGCGCACGGCCTTCCACCCGGAAAATCCGGGTGCCGTCTACTGCACCCACCAGGCCTCGCAGCCAAAGGGTGTTGTCGTCTTCCAGCAGGGCATAGGCCGCAATGGGTACCTGGCAGCCACCTTCCAGCCGGCGGTTCAGGGCGCGCTCGGCCTTTACCCGGTCTGCGGTGTCGGTATGGTTCAGTGGCTCCAGCAGGCCCAGCAGTTCGTCATCGCTCAGGCGGCACTCGATGCCCAGTGCGCCCTGGCCGACGGCCGGCAGCGAGACGGTATCCGGCATACAGTAGCGGATGCGATCGTGGAAACCCAGCCGCTTCAGGCCGGAGCTGGCCAGCACGATGGCGTCGTATTCTCCGGCATCCAGCTTGGCCAGCCGGGTGTTCACGTTGCCTCGCAGCATCTTGATTTCCAGGTCCGGGCGGTTGGCCCTGAGCTGGGTTTCACGGCGCAGGCTCGAGGTGCCAACCACGGCGCCCTGGGGCAGCTGGTCCAGGTTGTCGTAGTGGTTGCTGACGAAGGCGTCGGTGGGGTCTTCGCGCTCACAGATGGCGACCAGCCCCAGGCCTTCCGGGAACTCCATGGGTACGTCTTTCATGGAGTGCACAGCAAGGTCGGCGCGGCCGTCCAGCATGGCTTCTTCCAGTTCCTTCACAAACAGGCCCTTGCCGCCGATCTTGGCCAGGGGAACGTCAAGGATCTTGTCGCCCTGGGTCTTGATCTTGACCAGCTCCACGGTGACGTTGTCGTGCAGCCGCTCCAGCTCGGATTTGATGAATTCTGCCTGCCACAGCGCCAGTGCGCTGCTGCGGGTTGCAATGCGAAGGGTTCGTTTGGACATGGCACTCACTGTCGTTCGGGAAAATGTGCCCCAAGGTTACCTTGTGGCTGCAAAAAAGTCCCGTGGTTGCCCCGGCATACCCCGTCAGGGGGAGGGCTGGTGTTCCTGTAACCACTGGCGCACATGGCCGGCATGGCGCCGGCTCACCGGCAGTTCCGCAGGCAGCCCTTTCAGCGCAAGGCTGTGGTGGCCGTCGCTGCTGCGCTGCAGCCCACGGATAAAGCGCACGCCCACCAGGGTATTGCGGTGAATGCGCAGCAATTGCTGCGGATAGGCCTGCTCCAGTTCCTTCAGGGTGTAATCGCACAGGGTTTCACCCCGGGTATGGTGCAGGGTGGCGTACTTCTGGTCGGCTTCGCAGTACAGGATGGTGTCCAGGTCGACCAGCTCGGTACCCCGGTGGGTGCGAACCGCCAGTTGCCCGGCGCCCTGGCCGGTCTGTCCGGCCAGGCTGCGGCGCTGCACCCGGTTGGTGCGCCCGGCCCGGGCGAGGGTCTGGGCCAGGGCTTCCTTGCGTACGGGTTTGAGCAGGTAGCCGCAGGCCTGTACGTCAAAGGCCTGGATGGCAAAGTGGTCGTAGGCGGTGCAGAAAATCACTGCGGGCGGACTATCCAGCTGGCTGATCTGGCCGGCCGCCTGCATGCCGTCCATGCCGGGCATGCGGATATCCAGCAGCAGGATATCCGGTTCCAGTGCGGCAATTTTGTGCAGGGTGTCGTGGCCGTCGGTGGCTTCGCCGCACACCCGGTAACCGGGGAGGTCTTCCAGCAGCCTGCGGATCCGTTGCCTGGCCAGGGGCTCGTCGTCGGCAATCAATATGGTTTGCTGCGGTTGTGAATCCATCGTCTCACCGTGAAACAAGGCGTTTGTACTGGCTTACCGTCTGCCTGGGCAGCCTCAGTGTAACGGTATAAATGTCATTTTGGCGGCTGCGCTTGAGCACGGCGGACTCCCCGAACAGGGCCCGGAGCCGGGCCAGGGTGTTGTCCAGGGCGATGTGGTTGCCGCTGTGCCGGCTTTCGCCAGCCTCCGGGGCCGGGTTCTGTACCAGCAGATAGACAAACCGATCCTTGGCGGAAACTTCAATCCGCACGGTGCCGCCCTCCGCCCTGGGTTGTATGCCGTGGTAAATGGCGTTTTCCACCAGGGGTTGCAGGGTCAGCGGCGGGATTGCCTGTTGCTCCAGCCCGGGCTCGATGGCCCAGTCCAGTGCCAGCCGTTCGCCCAGTCTGAGCCCTTCAATGGCAAGGTAACGCTGGCACAGTTCCAGTTCGCGGCTCAGGGGGACCAGCTGTTCGGTGGTTCTCAGGCTGGCCCGGAACAGTTCGGACAAGTCCAGTACGGCTTCCTCGGCCAGTTCGGGGTGGCTGTCGATCAGGCTGGCGATGGTGTTCATGCTGTTGAACAGGAAGTGGGGCTGGATACGGGCCTGCAGGGAGGTGAGCCGGGCCTGCATTTCGGCCTCCTGCTGTTGTTGCCACTGGTGTTGCAGATAGAAGTAGCGCAGCACCATCAGGGTGATCAGCAGTGCCAGTAGCAGTTTCTTGGCGATGCTTTGCCACAGGATGCCGCCGGGCTGCGGGTTCAGAACCTTGTCGGCAAACAGGCTGAAGGCCAGTACATCCAGCAAGACGATGGTGACGATGGCCAGGGTGGCGCCGGCTATGCCCATGAGCGCCAGCCGGGGCCGCAGCAGGCAGATCAGCGCTGCGCTGGTGAGGGTGGTCCATTGCACAAACAGCGACAGCAGCCCGAAGTAGTTCCAGTCAATCCAGCCCTGTTCCGCCTGGACAATGGATAACACCAGCACGAACAGTTCGCTGGTGACCAGCATCAGGAACACCGCCCGCACCCGGCACAGATCGGGAACGTAAAAGCTGCCAGGCTGTTGCTTGCCTATGCCATGGTCTGGTTTCAGGGGTGTCTCCTTAACCGGGGTCAGAATGCTATACTGCGGCAACTTTTTACCGATTCACTGCCGGCACGATGATGCCGGGCTGTCAGCAGGAAAGATAGACCATGTTTTGTCCCACAGAAAATGTAACCCTCCTGTTGCAGTCTTAAACCACTCCTTTATACTGAATAAAAATACAGTATTGGAGGTCCGAGGGTGGAATTCCTTCTTGCTACGCCAGAGTTTGAAATCAGGGGTCATTCCTATGAAGGGTTCCCGATTCTTCTCAAAGCCAATCATGATGTGTTTGTCGAAGGAATGGAATTTCTCGTTCATCACTGCTTAAAACGTGGAAGTGTGCAAAGCCGACGCAGTTGGGAAACGTTTGGGAGAGATCTGTGTGATTATTTCGAGTTCATTGAAGCCAATGGATTTGATTGGAAAGAGCTTGATCACCGGAATCACGAAACTTTGTTAGCCCTTTATCGGGACGTTTCTTTTGATCGATTTAACCTCAGCGCCTCCACGGTAAACCGACGACTTCACCTGGTGATCAAGTTTTATCAGTTTGCCCTCAAACAAGGTTGGGTAAGAACGTTGCCGTATGACCTTGAAACGGTGAGAGTCAGACAGACAAAGGGTTTCCTGGCACACACAGACACGTCCGGGGGGTATGCCGTAAAGCCGGATGTGCTGCTGAAAACCACGCCAACCAAGATCAAAGTCCTCAACAAAGAACAAGTGGATGAGCTGCTCAAACGCATCAACAACAAAACGCTTCGGTTGATCGTTCGGTTGGCCTTGCTGACGGGGTTGCGTAAAGAAGAGCTGCTGACAATTCCAGTTCACTGCATATCCGCACCCCAATCGATCTCGGCTCGAAGTCATGTGGTGGTTGAGCTTGATCCCCAAGAGATGAGCACCAAGGGGGACAAGCCACGGACGATTCATGTGCCGATTTCCTTGCTGGCGGATCTCTGGGATTACGTGATCCACGAACGTCATGAGGCGATTAGACAGCACGGTACAGACCCGAAAACCCTCTTTGTGACCGCCAAGGGCAAGTCCTGGAGCATTCGAACCTCGCTCAACAATTCACTGAACCGATTGGCGTTGTCGTTCGCCTGTCATCCCCACATCCTGCGCCATACCTACGCGACGCACACCCTGAAATCGTTGATGTCCCGAAAGAGCACGACTTTCAATCCCTTGATCTATGTCCGAGATCGCCTCGGCCACAGCAGCATCACGACGACGGAAAAATACCTGCATTTTCTCGACGATATCGAAGACGACCTGCGCACCAGTTATCAGGAAGAAATTGAAGAAACGGCGAAGGAGGCGGCCTGCGCATGAAAAAGGATTTCACGTTAGAGGGACATGAGAGTGGTGTTCAGGAGGCTGGCGAAACTGCGACTGAGGCGACAACCACCACCATCGATCAAGCGCGACCCTCAAAACCGGCAAACACCGTCGTCGCTTTTCCCGAGAATACCACTAGCAGAAGAACCGCTGATTTCGGGCCATTTTACGGTCAGGGATATGACGACATTGCGGCGGCCTGCCAATGCACCATCGAAAAGCTGGTCGCTGAGAGCGTCAAAACTAGGGGGAAAATCCTTAGTGTAAGTACGATTGTGGGTTACTGGAGAACTGGTTTTCGCTCCTTTGCGCCCTTCCTGTCGTTGCTTCACACAGCCAGTAGCGAACGCCTTACTATGGCGGATCTTAGCGCCGACAGCATCACCCAATTTCTCCAGTACCTGAGAAACGAGCCCCTCAAATACGGTGCGCAAAAAGCCCATTTCGCTAGTACCAAAGCTCTGCTCGTAGCCTGTCATCGATTCGGGTTCTGGCCAGAGGCGGATATGAAGACCGTCTGGCCTGCCAATCCGTTTCCGAATTCCAACAAGCGAGTGAAAAGTCAGAAGGCGCTGAGCAAGAATGAGAAGCGGTTTCTGATCAAAGCGCTGCGCATTGAGATGGAGCGGATTGTGGCCCACTCAGAGCCGCTGACTGGCTATGATTTGACCGTCTGCGTCTTGTCCATCGCGCTGTCTACCGGAATGAATCTGACGCCCATTCTGGAGCTGACCACAGACTGCGTGCAGCCTCACCCGCTCAAATCCAACCTAAGGCTGCTAGTGAGCTTTAAGCGCCGAGGTAACGCCACGCATGTGGTTGCCCTCAGAAAGTCTGAGGAAGTGTCTGAGATGGCTAGTATCCATCTCTATGGGGCTAATGCCATTGATCTGATCGTTACGAGGAACGCCACGACACGCGCCCAGTTCGATAACCTAAATCGGCTGCTGGTCTACAAGGGAGCTCGTGGCAAGTACGTGGGCAAACCATGCCGACTGACGAGCTCCGTATTGAATTACACGATCAACGCATTCGTTGACCAGCACCAGCTTCAAACGGACGATGGCAAGCCGCTCACGTTGAATGTCAGCCGGCTCCGCCAGACCCTACTGAACCGCGTTTGGGAGATGTCTGGCCAAGACCCGTTAATCACAGCCAGAACGGGGCGGCACACGGTTCAGACGGGCAACGCCCACTATTGGGAAGC
The DNA here is from genome assembly GCF_056859535.1 of Marinobacter sp. L-46. Classification (NCBI taxonomy): domain Bacteria; kingdom Pseudomonadati; phylum Pseudomonadota; class Gammaproteobacteria; order Pseudomonadales; family Marinobacteraceae; genus Marinobacter; species Marinobacter sp. L-46. The sequence goes on along the minus strand of NZ_JBSXOP010000027.1, from coordinate 5,072 downwards.
ACCACCGGAAGCGGAAACCAACATGCGTTTCTTGGGCGAGGTCCGAGTGGAAGAATTGCTCAGCACGCCGACGATCATTGCCAGCGATCGAACCCCCGTCGCGTCCTGTCAGAATGTTCGCCGAGGGCACCGCGCCCCGAAAAACGGAGAGCCCTGTCAGGACTACCTGGGCTGCTTCCGATGCAAGAGCTTCGTGGTGACTGGCGATGACCTCTATCGGCTGTTCAGCTTTTACTGGGCGGCTCTGCGCAATTACGACACATTCGGAGGCAAGCGCTGGACGAAATACCTAAAGCAAGTCGTTCGACTGATCGACGAAGAGATTGCGCCCCGCTTTGATGCAGGGCTCGTGAACAAGCAGCGGCAGAGGGCCAAACAGCAGCCGCACCCGTTCTGGCGGGACCTGAGCATGGCGAGGATGGCGATATGATCGAGACTACCGGCGCAGAGGTACTGGCCGACCGTGAACGTTTGCTACGGGCTCTGCCCCATGGTGAGGGAATCAACGGCATCATCACTACGGATCGAGCCGACAAGGTGCTGTACGTGCTCTCTCGCTACGATGACTCGGTGTGGTGGTTGCCCAAATCTAAGAGCCCAGACCACGCACCGGACACTCTACGGAAACTGGATTTTACTCGTATCGCGTGCGAGCAACTGCGATCCGAAGCGAAAATCGTGCTGGCACGCAAGATGTGGGTTGAGGATTCGTTGGGTAATGGCTCGACCAGACAAACTTTCGACGGCTTGGTGTGCTGGCTGAACTGGTTACACGATCAGGGCATTAGCAGTCAGGCGCGGGTCACGCCTTTGGTGGCTGCCCGCTACGTGCAATACGTCCACCTCCTGACCACGCCAAATAAGCCAGGGAAGCTACTAGCCAGCCAGACGAAGTGGAATAAGTTATCGGCTGTTGAACGATGCTGGCAATTCCTGCGAGATACGCCCTGCGGTTTTGATCACCCCTGGCCCGAAAGCTCGGCCTACGCGCTGTCCGGATATGACAAATCAAACAAGGCCAAGACTGACATCATTCCTGATGACATTCTTCGGTGCTTGTTCCAGCACGCCGAATATCTACTCAACCGAGCTGACGACTTATTGCAGCACCGGGATGCGTTGGCTCAGTTCCAACCTTGCTCCGAAAACCGAACGGATCAAGTGACGGAAAAGACTAGCTTTCTGAAGATCCGAGGTTGGGATCAGGGGCCACATGCACTGAACACGAAGCTGCGCGACCTAAGAGACGGATGCTTTGTCATTATTCTGGCCACGACCGGCATACGAGCCCATGAACTCGGCAATATCCGTCGAGGCGAATGGTACAGCGAAGTTAGGGATGGTGAACGCTTCTATTTCCTTGGCTCACGCTCCGATAAAACCCACGAGGGCAAGGCCTCTTGGGTGTGTCCTGAAATCGCCATTCAGGCGGTAAAGATACTGGAGCAGCTGTCCGCGCCCTTGCAGCTTGCCCTTGAGCGGGAGTTGAAAAAGGCTAAAGCAGTCAGAGATTTTAAGAACGTTACTCGTCTTGAACAGTGTTCTAACTGTATCGGACTGACGAAACAAAAGAGCAAGGGAAGTGGTGTTTTCCTCCTCAGTGGTAATGCCCTTTATAAAAGGATCAGAAAGTTCGCAAAGAACCTCGGTGTGGACTGGAACCTCACATCACACCAATTCCGGCGCACCTTCGCCAACTACGTTGTCCACCACAAACTGGGCGATCTGCGGTATTTAAGGGATCACTTCAAGCACTGGAGCCTCGATATGACCATCCTGTATGCAATGAACGAGACGCAGGATCTGGAGCTCTACGACGAAATCTACGCTGCCTTTGACGGCAAGCGCCAGGCCATTGTCGGTCACTGGTTGGAGCCTGATACGCCGCTTTCAGGTGGCATGGCCGGTCATATTCGCCAAATGCGAAACCGCTCGGAAGAAGTGCGTACCTACAAAGATCGGAAAGAGATGATTGAGGCCATCAGCGAACTGGTTTACCTGCGGTCCACCGGCATTGCCTGGTGTACCAATGATACCGGCGTGGACTGTGCGGGTGGCCAATGCGAAGGCTGTGAGCACGGCTGTATTGACGATACCCACAAGCCGTTCTGGGAAGGGCTGTACTTACAACAGATTGAGCTTCGGCAGATCGATGACCTGGACGACTCGGGATCAAAGACGGTCGAGCGCACCATGGAACGCTGCGAGAGGGTGTTGACCGATCTCGGTGTAGACATCAATCGCCTCAAGGAGCAAGTGATCGATGTCGAAGCCATCTGAATCAGACACTCACAAGCGTATTCGGCTGGCCATTGTTCGATTGGAAAAAGGCCAGCCCAAGGTCGTTGAGAAGGGCAGGAAAGTCTCGGTGGCCGCTGTTGCCGAAGAGGCCGGAGTCAGTCGAGCCTTGATCCACAAAGACTACCCAGACTTGATGGAGCGCATCCGGGGCAATGCCAACAAGGCGATCCAGAGACAACGTGATGAGAAGCATGAGAAACTCAAAGAAGAGCGTTTGAAGAATCGTCAGCTACGAGAAAAGATCGTGGGACTGACCGAGCAGCGCAATGAACTCGCTTCCAAAAACGCGACCTTGGAGCTCGAAAATCGTCGTCTCTCTGCAATTTTGGAAAGTAAAAACGTGACAGTTTTTAGGGGAAAACCAAGTGAGTAGTGCTGGACATATTCTGGCCGGTACTCTTTTCCTTGCACCCATCTAAACAAAAGCGAACATTCGAGTCAGGGCTCTCCTCCGGAGACTCCGAGCCAATTACAGCCATTTCATCCAGTATGATTAACGGAGCAAATTTGCAAGCCCCCGATACAGCCTCGCGATAACGGAGGAAAAACTGGATTTTGTCCGTCGTGATGCTGAGCAACACGAAAAAGAGGCTTTTCAGCTTCAGACCAAGCTCGACGAAATGCAAAGGGTGTAGAGCTTGATAGCGCGCCTAGAGGCCCTTGAAGAAGCAAAGCCGGTTTGTGACATCGAAGGCCTCTCAATCGTCTTTGAGACCCTATCTCAAATCCGTTCAAGCGTCCCCCTAGTGGGAAAGTGTAGGATGGTTAGAACCGGGGAGGTCGTAAGGAGGCAATAAGAGGGCAAAAATATGCTGCACAAAGCGTACGTGGGATCAGCGCGCAGAATCGCGTCCCCTCTGGGCTTTTGGGTGTGTACCACACCCGTAGAAGCCCTCAGAGTAACGGCATGGAGGAGGCCTTCGTGAAGACGTTTAAGTGGGACTATGTGTACCTGTACGATATTCCTGATGCCCCATGACGCCACGGTGATGGCCTGGTTGCCGGAATGGATCGAGGACTATAACCGCAGCCCCTCGCACAAGAGGCTGAAAATGAAATCGCCCTGGGAGTACCGGGCAGAACTGGCATCAAATTGATTAGGTGGTGTCCGGTTTAGCGGGGGCAACTGCAGTCATCAAGACAAGTGTCTTATTTTCTATGTCTTGGCTTTGCCGTTTGTCACAAAATGTAATTGTTTGATGTAGAAGGGGCTTCGGTTGTTGTGGCTGTTCGTTTTTGATGGAAGTGGCTCAATTCATATCGCTGTAGGAGGCTCATGATGAGCTTTGCAAGGAAATCGCTAGTTTCATGTTTTTTATTGATCATACTTACTGGGTGTTCAAAGAGCCTCGAAGGTGAGGATCTTAAGAAAGCGACCGTTCTGTATGACACAAATGTGATGTGCTCGATTCTAGTAAAGTATCGGGTTGGACAGGTTTCTCTTTTGGCGTTGGATGGTGATAAGCACGACCAGTTGGCGAAGAAATTGAGGTCGATTGGTGCGGATCATAGGAATGATGATTTTAGGCAAAGGCTGGACGAAGCCCTTGAGCATGACTTAGAGCAAATTTTTGCAAAATTTGAAAAACATGAGCATGAAGAGGTAGTAGTTGGGATGTATGAAAATGTGCAGGATAGTCATCTCAAAAAATATGGCTATTCGTACCCAGACTGCGATATGACCATTGCTATGAGTGGATCACTTATTGAGCGCTATAGCTTTTGGTGAAGTGAACGTTTAATCAAGGACAGTAGGCTATGGGTTTCAGGTTTTTAAGCAAGCAAGTATTTTTGGTTTTCTTAGCTACTTTGACGGTTGCATGTCAGCCGGTTGATCTTGGTGAATTCAGCGTAGCAGAGGTTTGTAAGGCTGGCATCGCTACTTTCATGGGGAAGGATCCTGGAATCATCGTTTCAGATGGAAGTTTTGGCGAAGTTGAGCACCTTTATTATCATCGGAAGTCAGACGATACACGTTGGGACTTTCGGTGCAAACTCAAAAGTGACCGCATTGTTTGGGCAACCGAAACTGGGCCATGGAGAACTAGAAACGGGGATCCTAAAGTTGAGTTCGCTATTCAAGGTAATCGCATAGCTGTTGCTGAAATTTTCTCCGATGGTTCACATCGTTCAAAAGTCTTCAGTAGAAGTCAGTTATGAGAAAGTGAATCGGGGCACGAACTATCGCTGTTGAGTTGCAACCGAAGCAGGTTTATTACCTCTTGATCCGTTGATGTTTCTGCGAGCGGGCCGTCTCAGTTGATCCCAAGGTAGCGTTCGTTATTGTTTGGACTTTCTATCGGGCCTAGCTCTACATCTTCAAAGGTTTCATGCTGGCGGACAATGTAGCACCCGTAGATCTGTGAGTATCGAATCAGGGTAAAGTTTAGAGTGCTACTGCTGAACGTTGTTTTTGCAAGTGACCCTTGGATGGAGGCTGTAAACCGCCCTTAAAGGTGAACCTGGCAGCTTAATGGCTTGCTCTGATTCGCCAGACGGTTCATTTAGATTGTTTATTGGATTTCTCGTGAAGTTACCTGCCAGCTGGAGCAATTTTCCCTTTCTCTGGCCTTAAAAATTGCATTATTGGCGAACCTTAATGTTCGCTTTTCGTCCAGGCTACTCACGGGCGAGTTATTGTCAAATCTGGTGTATGACCATCAGGCAGCGTTCCTGCCAGATTGATCTTCCACCTGTATTCCATCCTGAAACTGCACGTTGTCCACGACCAGCTTCAGTTGGTCAAACCCCTTGATTCGCTTCCAGCGTTT